>VBLS01000149.1 GCA_005878635.1 Methanobacteriota archaeon
GACGCTCAATCAAATCATCAAACTCGTCGGGGACGCGCAAGTCGCCCGCGCACCGATCCAACGCCTCGCGGATCGCGTTGCCTCCGTGTTCGTCCCCGCGGTCATCGTGATCGCGGTCCTGACGTTTCTCGTTTGGAGGATCGCCATCGGCGAATCGATCGCCCACGCCCTCGTCTTCTTCATCGCGGTGCTGATCATCGCCTGCCCGTGCGCCCTCGGCATCGCGACGCCCGCGGCGATCATGGTCGGGACCGGCAAAGGCGCGGAGAACGGCCTCCTCATCAAGGGCGGCGAATATCTGGAGAAGGCGCACCGTCTCACAACCGTCGTCTTTGACAAGACCGGGACGCTGACGAAGGGCACGCCCTCGGTGACGGACGTCATCCCCTTCGGACGATACACGGCGGATGAGTTGCTGCGCATCGCGGCGTCCGCGGAGAAAGGTTCGGAGCATCCATTGGGCCAGGCGATCGTCCGCAAGGCCGCGGAACGGATGGCGCCGCTCGACGAGGTCGAGGAATTCGAGGCGATCCCCGGCCGGGGCATCCGGGCGAAGGTCCACGGCCGTTCGATCCTCCTCGGGAATCGAGCGCTGATGGCAGACGCCGGGATTTCGACCGTCCCCGGGGAAGGGGCCCTTGCCCGCTTCGAAGGGGAAGGCAAGACGGCCATGCTCCTCGCGGTCGACGGGCAGCTGGCCGGGGTCCTCGCGGTCGCGGACACCCTGAAGGACCACGCGGTGGAGGCGATCCGCGCCTTGAAGGACATGGGGATCGAGGTCGCCATGCTCACCGGCGACAACCGCCGGACCGGGGAGGCGATCGCGAGGCAGGCAGGCATCGATCGCGTGATCGCGGAAGTGCTGCCGGCGGGGAAGGCCGAGCAGATCAAGGAGCTGCAGGCCGCGGGCAAGGTCGTCGCGATGGTAGGGGATGGGATCAACGACGCCCCGGCCCTCGCCCAAGCGGACGTCGGGATCGCCCTCGGCAGCGGCACGGACGTCGCGATGGAGGCCGGCGGGATCGTGTTGATCAAGGACGATTTGCGGGATGTCGTCGCGTCGATCCAGCTGAGCCGCCGGACGGTGAAGAAGATCCGACAGAACCTCTTCTGGGCGTTCTTCTACAACACCGCGCTGATCCCGCTCGCGGCAGGCATCCTCGCGACGGGCGCCCTGTTCGGCCTCAAGGTCGTCCTGAATCCGATCCTCGCGGGCGCCGCGATGGGCTTCAGCTCCGTTTCCGTCGTGATGAACTCGATGACGCTGCGGCGATTCCGTCCGCAGCTTTGACCTGGTCGGATGGAGTGGACCAGGAGGTGAATCAATGGAGAAAGATCCGGTGTGCGGGATGACGGTGGACCCGAAACGTCCGCCGGGCGGTACCTCGACCTACGGAGGGAAGACGTATTACTTCTGTTCCGCCGGATGCAAGGCGTCGTTCGATCGGACTCCCGCGAAGTTCGCGAAGTGACCTCCCTTCTCGGGAGGCGACTCACCGGCAAAGGTTTATGCGAACCAGGGGGCATCGCGAGCCGTGGAGAGCGGCGAAGGTCCTTCGCTGTGGTCCCGGTTCACATGGAGCCGCGCCTTATTCGCGGTCCTCCTCCTGAATCTCGTGTGGACCGGCTCCCTGTTCATCTGCCCCTTCACGGTCCCGCCAGGATCCTTCGTGAACCAGGTCGGCGGCGCGAACCTCGTCGATCATGAGGCGATCTGGGAGACCTTCCCCCTCTACGCGCGCGTCGTCTACACGATCGGGGACGCGCAGTGCCACCAGCTGTGGTACCGGTCGTTCATGCTCAACGGGAACCAGATGCCGATCGACGAGCGCATGACCTCGATGTACCTCTTCGCGAACCTCGGCCTGCTGGCGACGATCTTCGCTCGGCCCTCGACGAGCACCGGCCAGGTCATGCTCAACGCGCTGCCGGAGTTCCTACGGCGCCGGCTCGCGCGGCTCGGCGTGGACCGGGCCGGCGCGCTCGTGATCGCCTTCGGCCTTATCCCGATGGCGATCGACGGGTTCACGCAGCTCTTCAAGGTCGGCGGCTACGAGTCGACGCCCCTCGCTCGCGTGCTGACCGGCGGACTCGCGGGGTTCGTCGGAGGCCTCCTCGTCGGCGCGATGCTCGTCACGATCCGCGCCTTCGCCATCGAGATTCAACAGATGTACGCGGACCTTCAGGCGAACGCGCCGGCCTCGCGGTGAGCGAAGGTTTTTCAAGGGCCCCTTCTTCCGGCCGCGTAATGGCCCGCCGGAAGCGCAAGGATGAGCCCACCGACTGGGTCGCCCCGGACTTCGACGAAGTCGGGTACATGCGGACGGAGATCCAGGCCGCGAAGACCGCGGTCCTCACGATCGCATGGGCCGCCGTCGGCGCGATCGTCTCGTTCCTCCTCTACTCGGTCAACGCCGCCCTCGCCTTCTTCGCGGGGATCGGGGTGGCGTTCGGCCTGTATTACGTTCTCCCTTACCTCGGGATCGCCGTGAAGGGATTCAAGCGGCGGGACTGGACGGGACATGGCATCACGTATTTCTTCAGCTGGCTCGCGTTCTGGATCTTGCTCCTGAATCCGCCCTTCGGGGATTTCACGACGCCGACGATCCAGGCCATCTCCGTCTCCCCGGTCCACACCGGTTACACGGGATACCTGTCGTGCCTTCCTCTGGTGGGCGGAGCGGTCACGGTCCCGCTGACCCTGGGGAACGACTCCGTGTATGTCCTGTTCCGCGCGACCGACAACGTCGGCCTCGCCTCGCTGCAAGTCAACGTCACACCCGGCGGATCCTCCCAGCCTCCGTTCGAGCCGACGCCGACGCCCCTATTCGGCCTCAGCCGTTGTCGAAATCACACGTCCGAGGTGTATCCCGGCGGGACCTATTCCGTGGTGTTCGTCTTCGCCGCATCCACCTATCGGGTCACGATCGCCGCCCGCGACCCGAGCGGCCACACCGCGGCCTACACGTTCGATATCCGCGACTAGTGCTACCAGACGCTACCGCTCCCACGGGAATCGCTTGTCGAAGAGGCGCGTCCATGCCTCGGCATGCTTCGATCGCAGGGCGGCAACCCCGGAATGGATGGCGAGGGACTTTCGGGCCGCCTTCTCGAGATCCTTCCCGAGGCCGAGGTCCCGCCATTTTCCCTTGACGAGCGATTCGGCCGCGGTGGCCTCCCGCGTGACGTCGACGGCCCAGCGTTCGCCGTGGAGGTACGGCCCCGCCAACGTCTTCGGGCTGCGCCGCCATTTGTCGAGGAAGTCCTTCGCATTCTTGACCCAGACGGGCGGGCCTTCGTGCCTCGAGGCCTTGGGGAGGGACGCCACTTCGAGCTCGAAGAGGAACAAGGCCTCCTTGCCGACCAGGTCGAACCGCGAATCGAACACCTGGAAGGCGGATCGATGGAGCAGGTCCGCGAACGATCGGTGGGCCTTCCGCAACTGCGGATAGAGGACGTCCTCCGTCAGGCTCGGCGCCGGGATGGAGACCGCGAGGAGGCCCGAACCCCGCTTTCGGACGAGGGCCCGCAACTTCGAGATCGGGAGCGGCTTCAGCGGCCGCGGGAAGAAGAACCGCTCGCTCGGCGAGGCGAGGTACTCGCGGGCGGCGTGGACGAAGGTCGCGAGTTGTTCGATGC
>VBLS01000150.1:0-1146 GCA_005878635.1 Methanobacteriota archaeon
GCCCCGCCGGACGCGATCGCCGCGAACGAAATCGTATCACCTTCGACGGCGGATGTCGTCGCGGCCGTGGCCATCGCGGTCACCTCGGAGATCGTCACCGTCAGCGCGATGGTGGTCGGCGCGCCGCCTCCAGCGGCATCGTGGACACTCACGATCGCGGTGTAGCGTCCAGGGGACGCGTAGGCGTGCGTGACCATCGGGCCCTTGGCCGAGGATTCATCCCCGAATCCCCAATCGAACGTGAAGGGCCCCGACCCTCCCGTTGCCGTCGCGGCAAAGGTGAGCTCCGTGCCGGGGCTCGCGTTCGGACGGTCCACAGACGCCGCCACCGTGGGGAGGGAGTAGATCTCCACGACAACCGAGTACGCCGCGTGGTTTCCGCCGGCATCCGTGACGGTGCAGGTCGCCGTCTTCGTCCCCGGAGATTCGTACGCGTGGGCAACCGCCGCTCCTTCGACGCCAGTCTCATCGCCAAAGTCCCACGCGAACTCATAGGGCGGTGTCCCGTCCTTGGCCATGCAGGCGAACGAGACAGGAATGCCAACGTGCGTCGCGGTCGAACCCGCGAACGCATTAGCCGCCAGGGGCGCCGGCGGCGAGGCCGGGCTCGAGATCGTCACGGTTACGGTATTCGCGGCGACGCCCCCCGCCGAATCTCGCGTCGTGACGATGGCGGTGTACTGACCAGGACTCGCATACGCGTGGGTGACGACCGCGCCGTCGCCCGATGAGCTGTCGCCAAATCCCCAGTTGTAGCGGAAGCCTCCGGAGCCGCCGGAAGGGGTCGCGGTGAACGTGATCGGTGTTCCGGGTTCAGTATTCGTCCGATCGGCGGACGCGGTCACGGAAGGAAGGGCGTACACGGCGACCTCCACCGAGGCGGTGGCGTTTCCGCCGGACGCGTCGGCGACCGAGCAGGTGGCGGTCATCGTTCCTGCGGCGTCATATCGGTGCGTGGCCGTGTCGCCCGAGGCCGTGCCTCCGTCTCCGAAGTCCCACGCGAATTCGTACGGGCCGAAGGGAGCGCTCCAGTCGGTCTTCGAGCAGGAGAAGGAGACCTCCATCCCGACATCCGTGTCGATCGGCTTCGCGGATGCCGTGGCCTCGATCAGCGGGTGAATCTGAATCGTCGGGCCGAGGAGCATG
>VBLS01000150.1:1298-1854 GCA_005878635.1 Methanobacteriota archaeon
GCCTGACGGTGCCGACCAGGAGGGTTCCCGCAAGGACCGTCACGTTGATCGACTCCGTCTGCGAGCCTTCGTTCGCAATCCAGGCGGCAATCCAGACGGGCGCCCCGACGGCCACGGAGAGCGGACCGGCGGAGGCCGCCGTGACAGCGATGTCGTGCACGGGCTCCGGTGGGAGCGTCCAGAGGACCGCATGGTATGCCGTCGTCTGCAAAGCCGCTCCGACGATCCATCCGGCGTCGTTGCTGTCGTCCCCCTCACTGTCATACCCACCGGGCAAAGTTCCCAGGTCCGACATGACGCCGTCCTGCCAGCGGAACGCGTGCTTGTCGCTCTTCGCGGTGAAGCTTGTGCCCACGATCATGCCCGCATTGTTGATGCCGTTGGCCGTGCTGATGCCCGACCCGAGGTCTCCCAGTTCGGTGATCTGGCCTTGCGACCACAGGAGCGCCCGCGTGAAGCCGGTCGCGTTGAAGCCGTACCCGGCCACCTGACCGGCGTCGTTGATGTCCACCGCCAGGCCCCAGGTCCATCCGGTCGGGGTCCCGAGATCCGTCAT
>VBLS01000150.1:1879-5630 GCA_005878635.1 Methanobacteriota archaeon
AGCCCACGATTTGCCCCTCGTTGTTGATTCCGCTCGCATACACGCCCTGGCCTCCGAGGTTCCCGAGGTCCGTGATCGTCCCGTGGTCCCAGAGGAACCCTTGGCGCCCTCCATTCATCGTCCCGGCGATCTGGCCCTTGTCGTTGATCGCCACGGCGGACGCCCCCGGCGGCACGCCGATATCCGTCATGACCCCATTCTGCCACAGGAAGGCTCGTTGGTAGCCCGACGCGTCCAAGCTGGCCCCGACGATCTGGCCGGCCTCGTTCACATCGTTCGCGAAGGCCTCCCCCCCGCCGAGGTTCCCCAGGTCCGTCATCGTCCCGTTCTCCCAGAGGGTCGCACGGGGGTTCCGGAAGTCGTCGTTCGTGCTCTCCCCCACGATCTGGCCTAGTTCGTTGACCGCGCGTGCGTGGCTGAACGAATCGAGCGATCCGAGGTCCCGGATGAAACCGTCCGCAGCGGCGGATCGCGCGAGGAGTGGAATCGCAGCAATCAGCGAAACGACGATCAGGATCGTTGGAAGCATCGGCCGACGTCGTGAGACCCAGGGGCCGCACCTCGGGACACGGTCCCGGTGTCCTCCCCTCAGTGCCAAAACCGGGCGACCTTCAATCGCGACTGCCGATCGCTCCGCCTCACGCGAAAACCCTGTCACGCCGCACCCTCCCACAGGGGATATTGACGAGGAGCTTGATAAAGTAACGATTCTTTTGTGTTCGTCCGGGAGTCAAATCCCCCGGTTTTACGAGCCGGACCAGACCTCGCCGTGGACAAGTGCGACACGCGAAGGCCAAAGTGTCACTGGCGCTCGGCGGCGAGGTCGAAAGGGACTTGAGGGCTTCGCTCCTTTCGACGGCCGATGGGGATCAACCTCTCGGATATCGTCGTCCTCGAACCCCGAAAGCTCGAGGATTTCTCCGGCAAGGTCCTTGCCATCGATGCCTTCAACACCTTGTATCAGTTCCTCGCGATCATCCGCCAGCCGAACGGCACGCCCCTGATGGACCGGCAGGGTCGAGTGACCTCCCACCTGTCGGGGCTCATCTATCGGACATCGAACTTCGTCGAGGCCGGCATCAGGCCGGTGTTCGTCTTCGACGGCGAGCCTCCTCGATTGAAGGCGCGAACCCTCGAGGCCCGCGGGGAGGTCAAGCGGCGCGCGGAGCGGGAATGGCGGGAGGCCGTGGAGATCGGCGATCTGGCGACGGCGCGGACGAAGGCCATGCAGACCTCTCGCCTGACGGACGAGATGATCGAGCAGTCGAAACGGCTCCTCGGTCTCCTCGGGATCCCGACGGTCCAGGCGCCCGGAGAGGGAGAGGCGCAGGCGAGCGCCATGGCGCGGGCCGGACCGGCCTACGCCGCCGCGTCCCAGGACTTCGACTCCCTGCTTTTCGGATCCCCGCGGCTCGTGAAGAATCTGGCGATCAGCGGACGGCGGAAGCTGCCGCGCAAGGAGGTGTACGTCGAGGTCCATCCGGAGGAGATCTCCCTCGAGGCGACGCTGTCAAATCTCGGGATCACGCGGGAGCAACTCGTGGACATGGGCCTCCTGATCGGCACGGACTTCAACGACGGCGTCCGGGGCATCGGGCCGAAGAAGGCGCTCGCACTGATCAAGAAGCACGGCACCCTCGAAGGCGCCCTGGCCGAACTCGGCGTCGACATCGAGTCGAAGGACGAGGTCCGCAAGATCTTCCTCTTCCCGAACGTCCTCGATCGCGTCGAGATCGCCTTCCGCGAGCCGGATCCGAACGGAGTTCGCCGCATGCTGTGCGACGAATTCGACTTCTCGCCGGACCGGATCGACGCGGCCCTCGCGAAATTCGGCGTCGCGCGATCGGAGCAAAAGCAGCGGTCCCTGGACTCCTGGTCCCGCTGATGGCACGCGCGGAGGAAAGGCTTTAACGGGCACCCTCTTTTGCCCGCGCCGGTGCCCCTGGACTTCGTCTCCTCCGTGCTCGTCAGCGTCTTCCTGACCGGCGTCCTGAGCGCCCTCGCCTACCGACGGGACGTGCTCACGTGGGACGGGAGCCTCGCCGCGTTCGTCGTCGGCATGGTGATCGGGATCTTCGGCGACGTGTTGTGGCTGTTCCTCCTCCTGTTCTTCCTGCTCTCCAGCTTCCTCGCGACGCGATACCGTTTCGCCTTGAAGGAAGCGCTGGGCGTCCAGGAGGGAGTCCGGGGGGAACGACGGTCGACGAACGTCCTCGCGAACGGGGTCGCCCTGATGGGCGTCGCGGTCCTGTCCCTCGCCGCGTCGGTGGCCTTCTCGAAAGTCGTCAGCGGGATTGTCTTCCTCTCCGCCCTGTCCGTCGCCGGCGCGGACACCCTCGCGAGCGAGATCGGGGTCCTGTCCCGGCGGACGGTCCTGATCACGAACGGACAGCCGGTCCCTCCTGGCACAGACGGAGGCGTATCCGTGCTGGGCACCTTCTGCGCCCTCGGAGCCGCGGCGTACACCGCCGTCTTCGGGTGGATCGTCCTGTCGTACCTCGCGCGCGCCTACCAGCTCCGGCCGTCGATGCCCGTATCCGCGGTCTACCTGCTCATCCCCCTCGCCGTCGGATTCATCGGTTGCCAAATCGACAGCGTGATCGGAGCCACCTTGGAGCGCCGCGGGATCGTCAACAAGAAGACGAACAACCTGATCTCGACCGTGTCCGGCGCGTTCTTGGCCTATGCGATCCTGATCGCGGCGGGGCCCTTACCGACCGCCTAGCGCTTTCTTGACGAGAGCGACGCCCTCCTCCGCCAAGGCGTCCGCCCGCGCGGGCGTGCGGGCCTCGGCGTAGACGCGGAAGATCGGCTCCGTCCCCGACGGACGGACGAGGACCGCCCCATCTTTCTCCAGGATCTTCACGCCGTCCGTCGTGTCGACCTTCCGGCCCTTGGCGAGTTCCACGATCGATGCGAGGACCGCCTCACGCCGCTCCACGGGCACGGAGACGTTCGACTTCTTGATGTGGTATTGCGGCAGCGCCGCGACGAGCGCCGAGAGGGCTTGACCTTCGTGCGCGAGGATCTCGAGCATTTTCGCGGCGGACATCGCGCCATCGCGGCAGAACTGGTGTTCCGGGAAAATCGCGCCGCCGTTCTCTTCCCCCCCGAAGACCGCGCCGGTCTCGAACATCGTGCGGGCGACGATCGGGGATCCCACCCGGGTTCGGACGACCGTGCCCCCCGCCGCGCGGACGACGTCCTCCACGACGGTGGAAGTGCTCACGGGCGTCACGACGGTCCCACCGCGGCTCTTCACGGCGGACCGGGCGAGGAGGGCGAGGCTCTTGTCTCCGACGACGAAGGCGCCCTGATCGTCGACGAACGTCGCGCGGTCCGCATCGCCGTCGTGCGCGATTCCGATGTCCGCATGCACTTCCCGGACGACTCGGATCAGATCCCCGAGATGGTCGGGGGTGGGCTCCGGGAGGCGTCCGGGGAACGCCCCGTCCGGCTGCGCGTTCAAGGAGAGGATGCGACAGCCGAGGGACCGCAACAGGTACGGCGTCATGACGCAACCGGCCCCGTTGCCCGGATCCAAGACGACCGAGGGGGCCCGCTTCCGAATCGCGTCCCCGTCGACCTTCGAACGAACGCCTTCCGTGTACCGATGTATCGAGGTTTCGTCGGCGCGGATCGAACCGACCTCGGACCACGGTGCCACGTGGAATCGGCTTTCGAAGAAGATGGACTCGATCGCCTCTTCGTCCTCGCGGCGCATCTCCATCCCGCGGGAATCGATCGCCTT
>VBLS01000151.1 GCA_005878635.1 Methanobacteriota archaeon
ACGGAACACGAGTGCATGTTGTTGCAGTCATTCGGAGTGAGCCAGATGAAGTTCGTCCCGGCGTTGAGCGCCGCGATCACTTCGGTGCCGGTGCCGGGCAGGAGGTTCGCGCAACGGGAGGGGTTGCCGGTGATCGTCGTGTAGGACAGGAACGGGAAGTGGTCTTCGCCGCGGGGAGGATTCAGGCCGCAACCGCTCCCGCTCGCGTCTTGCGCGAACGCTTTCCACGTGTGACCGGAGTTCTCGATGATGTCGACGATCGACGGGTGATTGAGGTTCGGGGAGTTCCCGTCGCCGGAGACGCCGAAGGTGCTCCCTCCGATCAGGGCGATGTAGTTCGGTTGGGACGGGTTCGTGACGCTCTGCCAATGCTGGGCGAGCCCGTACTGGTCCGCGAGCTGCGTCATGTACGTGGCGGGACCGTAGATGTCGTAGAGATCGTGGTTCTCCATCAGGACGACGACGAGTTGGTCGAAGTTGTTGGTTGCCTCCGAATGGATCGTTCGCGGAACCGCCGAATCTCCCGGGGCGACGAGGGGAACCACGCTCCACGCGACGACCGCGAGGGCCGCGACGAGGATCGAGGCCGCGATCACGAGGAACGCGTGCGGGCGGCCTGTAGGGGGAATTAAGGGCACCAGCGAGAGATGTCCCCACCCGAACCCACGCTATATGCCGACTCGGGAACGGATATCGATTTTGGTTACTGCAATGCGAAATACACACGTCCGTGGAACGAATGAGAAATCGATGTTGCGAACGTTCGCCGGGTCTACCAATCCGACGGATCGTCTTCTTCCTCTTCCTCTTCTTCGTACTCCTGCATGGAGTCGCGGCGCGGCCGCGGGCGGTTCCGGGGCTGCCGGCGGTGAGAGCCGCGGATTACCAGGGCGGTCACGAGCCCGAGGACCACGACGAACAAGGCGAAGGGCCAAGAGATTCCCAAGGGGAGGGTCGGGAGCGAGAACGCGGACGACTCGACGTCGAAATGTCCCTGGGACGTCGATGCCCGGCCCGCGTTGTCGACCGCCTTGACCTGGACGGTGTGCGGACCGTTGGACAGATGGCGAGTGATCGTCGTCACCAGGCCGACGGACTCGAACGGCCCGCCGTCGATGCTGACTTCCTGCCGCGCGATCCCGGAGGCGGCATCGGAGGAAGACCATGAAATCGTGACGTCGGATTGGGAGACGCTCCCGCTCGGGGACGGCGTCCCAACCGCGGGAGGCGTGAGGTCCACCCGGATCGACGCGGACTTCATCGTCTCGATGCGTCCCGCGGCATCGATCGACTGCCACTGGAGCATGTGGTCGCCGTCTCCGACAACGAAGGGTCTCGCATACGTCGTCCAGGAGTCCTTGTCGAGGCTGTAGAGGGTGATGAACGAGGATCCGGAGGGACTCGTCGCGGTCAACGTGACGTTCACCGCGGTGAGGTGCCAACCGTTCGCGCCGACGGCTCCGTCGACGGACGCCGACGTGGTCGGGGCACCCGGCGGGGACGGCGGCGGCGGGCCGCCTCCCGAGGCGACGACGGTGAGCGCGTGGGTCGTTGTGCCCGTGAGCCCGCCCGCGTCCTGGACCTCGAGGCGAACGGAATAGGTGCCGGTCGACGGGTACGCGTGGCTCGCGGTCAATGTCGCCGAGAGCGTCGTGTCCCAGACGGCGTTGTCTTCCCAGTCCCAACGGACCTGGAGCGCGCCGTTCGACGACGTCGAAGTGGATGCATCGAATGCGACCGGGGCATTCACGTCAGGCGATGACGGGTTGAAGGTGAAGCGCGCGACCGGATTCCCGGGAGGCGGGGGAGGCGGGGGAGGAGGTGGAGGAGGAGGCGGTGGCGGGGAGCCGGCGATGATCGACTGCGCGACGACGGGACTCGTGGAGGCTTGGTACGTCGAGTCGCCCGCGAACTGCGACCGGATGTACTCCGTGTGCGGCGTCGTCCCATGGAACACCATGTCGGCGCCGTACGTGCCATCGGATTGGGTCGTGAAGTGTCCGATCTGTGACTCGGGAGACCACGTGATGTTGTCCCACGACCACTCGAGGTCCACCCGCGCCGAGGCGATCCCGGCTCCCTTCACATCCGTCAGCCGTCCGCTCACGTGCACGGTGGCCTCAAAGACGGACGGGTTCGGATTGGTCGTGAGCGCCAGGGACGTCGAGTTCTGTCCCGGCGGTGGGGGAGGTGGCGGGGGAGGCGGTGGCGGCGGAGGCGGACCGCCTCCGCCGGTGAAGAACTCGACAGGAGACGGCGCGTTCACATCGCCCTGACCGAGGTTCCCACCGCCCCACTCGTCCTCGATGAGCTTGATCAGAGAATAGTGACTGTACGAGGCCGTGGACTTGTAGGCCGTCTTGACGCTCGGGCCGCTGAAGGCCGAGTAGACGAGCGGCGGATTGCGGTAGCCCTCATCGTACGTGATGAAGAGGGCGGCCTTCTTGCCGGCCATCGCGCTCAACAGGTTCGGGACCCAGCCCTTGAGGAAGTTGTCGCCGGTCGAGACCGAACAGGAGTGCATGTTGTTGCAGTCGTTCGGGGTGAGCCAAATAAAATTCGTTCCCGCGTTGAAGGCGTTGATGACTTGCGTGCCGGTGCCGGGCACGAGGTTCGCGCACCGGGAGGGGTTGCCGGTGATCGTCGTATAGGATAGGAACGGGAAATGGTCTTCGCCTCGAGGCGGGTGGATTCCGCATCCGGTGCCCGAAGCGTCCTCGGCGAACGCTTTCCACGTGTGACCGGAATTCTCGATGATATCGACGAGCGTCGGATGGTTCAGGTTCGGATGGTTCCCGTCGCCATTGACGCCGAACGTGCTGCCGCCAATGTAGGCGATGTAGTTCGGCTGCGACGGATTCGTGATGCTCGCCCAGTGTTGCGACAGGGCGTACTGATCGGCGAGCTGCGTCATGTACGTGGCATGCCCGTAGATGTCCGGGAGGTCGTGGTTCTCCATGAGAACCATGACGAATTGATCGAAGTCGCCGACGGCTCCGGCGAACACGGGTCCTGAACCCGGCGAGTCTCCGGGAGCGGGCAACGTGATGACGCTCCATGCCGCGAGCGCCACGACGATCAGGATAATCGACGCGAGAAGGGTCCGGGACGAATGCGGCCGACGGATCGAGGAGATCAGGGACACCAGCGGGGGACAAGCCCCGACCGCCTCACCGGATATATCCCCGCACCGAGACGGCTATCGGTACTGGTTACCGGAGTGGGAAATCAGTTCGCGTCCGCGGATGCAGCGCGTCCGCGAAATCGACAGCGACGAACGGAATCGCGGTCTCGTTATGAAATCGGAAAGACAGAGACGCGAATCTAGAGATCCCAGGTCCGGTCTTCTTCCTCTTCTTCCTC
>VBLS01000152.1 GCA_005878635.1 Methanobacteriota archaeon
TCCGATATCGCGGTTGGACGCGGTTGCTGCGGCGATGACGGAGGATGGCGACGAAACTCACTAGGAGGAGGAAGAGCGCGATGATCGGCAAGAACAACGGCATGGACTGCAGCACGCCGGGGATCGAATTGCCCGTCGATTCCACGGTGAAGGACGTGCCCGTCGTGGACTGATGCCCCGCGTTGTCGAAGGCCCGCACATCGA
>VBLS01000169.1 GCA_005878635.1 Methanobacteriota archaeon
ACATGAATCGACGATGCAGCCCACGCCGACGAGGTCGCCCTCGCGGAAGCGGGACGCGCTGACACCTTGGGATGCGACTCGGCCGACGATCTCGTGGCCGGGCACGACCGGAAACTGGGTGTTCCCCCAGTCGTCGTTCACCTTGTGCACGTCGCTGTGGCAAATGCCGCAGTAGAGAATCTCAATCTCGACGTCGTGCGGTCGCGGATCCCGTCGCTCGATCGTCATGGCCTCAACCGGCGCCTTGGCCCGGCGGGCGCCGTATGCGGGAGTCTTCTGGGTCATGGCCAGAGCAGAACCCGTGATCGGGTAAGTCTCTTATGCAGACCTCCGGAGGCGAAGACACGTCGGCTTCTCCCCGCCGAGCGCATATCATTTTGAAGCGCTCACGTTCTGACGATTCACCGAGAACGCGATAGGAGCCCCCGCGTCCGCCAGGTTTTCGAAACTCCGAACACCTAGACCATCGTGTGGAAAGACGGATGCCGCGTCCCCTCGCGAGGATAGGTTTATCGTTACGCTGGTCCATCCGACGGCTGTTTCTCGTTCTTGGTCGGCGTGGAGGATCTTGCCATGAGGACGATCTCGACTCTCGCCGTAGCCGGGCTACTTGTCCTCGGCACCTTCGCCGCCGCAGGGGCCCTGTCGAGTCCCTTCACGTTCCTTGGGGAGGCGATGGGAGGGCAAAGCCGATGGACCGAGGGTCTCGCAACCGATACTCTGATAACCGGTTCGAGCTCCGGCACCATCGTAGCGGCGATTCCGGTCGGAAACGGTCCCTATGACCTTGCGTACGACAGCGGGAACGGGTACGTCTATGTGGCGAACTCGAACCTGACGAGCTGTGAACCAGGCTGCGTTCGGCCTGGCAACGTCACCGTGATTGATGGGACGACTGTCATCACGACGATTCCGGTCGGGAACGGTCCCGAGGGCGTGGCGTACGACAGCGGGAACGGATACGTCTATGTGGCGAACTCGCAATCGAATGACGTCAGCGTCATCGACGGGAAGACCGTCATTGCGACCGTTGCGGTCGGGAGTCAGCCCATCGGATTGGCGTACGACAGCGGGAACGCGTATGTCTACGTTACGAACTCTGGCTCGGGCAACGTCAGCGTGATTTCCGGAATGAACGTCATTGCAACCGTTCCGGTCGGGAATTATCCTGGGGGCGTGGCGTACGACAGCGGGAACGGCTACGTCTACGTGACGAACTGCGGCTCGAATAACGTCAGCGTCATCGACGGGACGATCGTCATCGCGACGGTTCCGGTCGGTAACTGTCCCGTTCACGCGGCGTACGACAACGCGAACCGGTATGTGTACGTGGCCAACTCGGGCACTGGAAACGTCAGCGTGATCGACGGTACGACCGTCGTGGGGACGATTCCGGTGGGAGGGAATCCATCTGGCGTGGCGTACGACGGCGGGAACGGCTACGTGTACGTGGCGAACAGCTTCACGGATAGCCTCAGCGCGATCGACGGGACAACGGTCGTGGGGACGGTTCCAGTCGGGCAGGGCGCTAATCCCGTTGGGGTTGCATACCACAGCGGGAACGGATTCGTCTATGTGGCGGACT
Source organism: Methanobacteriota archaeon (assembly GCA_005878635.1). Lineage (GTDB taxonomy): Archaea > Thermoplasmatota > Thermoplasmata > RBG-16-68-12 > RBG-16-68-12 > RBG-16-68-12. The sequence continues at coordinate 1,586 of VBLS01000169.1, forward strand.
TTATCGTGAATACCGTAAGCGTGATCTCCACGACCGCGCAACTTTTTCTCGTGACCTTCACCGAAACGGGACTCCCATCCGGGACCTCATGGTCCGTGACCCTGGAAGGCTTGTCCAACAGCTCCGTCACCCCCACGATCACGTTCTCACAACCGAACGGAACGCACTCTTACGCGGTAGGGAGAGTCACCGGGTCCGCTGCCTACTACTATCCCTCCTCCTCCTCAGCGTCGGTCCCGGTGAACGGAGCACCCTCGAGCGTCGACATCTCCTTCACGGCGAATACAAGGGGCGGCACGGTCGTGGCGACCGTCCCGGTCGGGAACTATCCCGTCGGTGCCGCGTATAACAGCAAGAACGGCTACGTTTACGTAGCCAACTTCGTCTCGAATTCGGTGAGCCTGATTTCCGGGACGACCGTCGTGGCGACGGTCCCAATCGGGTACGGCGCCAACCCGTATGGCGTCGCCTATGACGGCGGTAACAGCTACGTCTACGTGTCGAACTATGGTCAGAATACGGTGAGCGTGATCGACGGGACGACCGTTATCGGGACGGTGCCGGTCGGGAACCTTCCCCGTGGCGTGGCCTACAACAGCGGCAACGGGTACGTCTACGTAGCGAACAGTTTCTCGAATAACGTCAGCGTCATCGACGGGACCACCGTCATTGCAACGATTCCGGTCGAGTACGCCCTTTCTGGCGTGGCCTACAACAGCGGCAACGGGTACGTCTACGTGACGAACAGCGGGCGGAGCGCCGTGAGCGTGATTGATGGGACGACCGTCATCGCGACGGTGCCGGTCGGCGGCAATCCCCGCGGCGTCGCCTATGACGGCGGGAACGGCTACATCTACGTCGCGAACTGTGACTCGAAGGCCGTGAATGTGATCGACGGGACTGCGGTTGTCGCAACGGTTCCCGTCGGGACCTGTCCCTATGACTTGGCCTACGACACTTTAGACGGATACGTCTACGTTGCGAACTATGCGGACTTCATCCGGGGTAACGTCAGCGTGATCTCCGGGACGGCCGTGGTCGCATGGATTCCGGTCGGAGAATACCCCGATGCCGTGGCATACGACGCCGGCAACGGATGCGCCTATGTCGCGAGATATTACGCGGGCACCGTGAGCGTGATCTGCACGGCCGCACAACTTTCCCTCGTGAGCTTCACGGAGGTGGGACTCACGTCGGGGACCTCGTGGTCTGTTGCGATAGGTGGTTTTTCCGACCGCACGACCTCGCCCACAATCACGTTCTCAGAGCCGGATGGGCAGGTCTCCTTTGTGGTATCCAGAACAGCCACCTCCGCCACCTATTATGACCCCTCCCCCTCCTCAGGGTCCGTTGCGGTGAACCGCGCGCCTCTCAACGTCACCATCTCCTTCACGGCGACTACGGCGGGCGGCATCGTGGTGGCGACAATCCCGGTCGGTGGCGATCCCTCCGGCGTCGCGTATGACAGCCGAAGCCGGCACATCTATGTGGCGAACGGAGGCGCGAACAACGTCAGCGTGATTGACGGGACCACCGTGGTGGCGACGATCCCGGTCGGTGGCGATCCCTCCGGCGTCGCGTATGACAGCGGAAACGGTTACGTTTATGTCGCGGACCAAGGCGCGAACAACGTCAGCGTGATTGACGGGACTACTGTCTTGGCCACCGTCCCGGTTGGGAGCGGTCCCCATGGCGTTGCGTATGACCGTGCAAACGGCTACGTCTACGTGGCGAACTCCTACTCGAGCACCGTCACGGTGATCAACGGGACGACGGTCGTGGCGACGATTCCGGTTGGCAACTCTCCCGCGGGGGTGGGGTACGATGCCGGGAACGAGTACGTCTACGTGACGAGCCATGGCTCGGACACCGTCACGGTGATCAACGGGACGACCGTGGTGGCGACCGTTCGGGTCGGGTACCTTTCCCAAGGAGTGGCATACGACAGCAGGAACCTTCATGTCTACGTGGCGAACCAAGCCTCAAACACCGTGAGTGTGATCAACCGCACGACGGTTGTAGCGACGGTCCCGGTTGGGAACGGTCCTGACGGCGTGGCATACGACAGCGGGAACGGCTTCATGTACGTGGCGAACTCGTACTCGAACAACGTGAGTGTGATCAATTCGACGAAGGTAGTCACGACGATTCCAGTTGGGAGCTATCCTGCTGGCGTGGCATACGACAGCGCGAACGGGTACGTGTACGTGGCGAACCAAGGCTCGAACACCGTGAGCGCGATCTCTACGTTCATGCCACCCGCTTCTCCCTCGGCGCCTCGTAACCTCATTGCGTCCCCTGGGGTCGGACGGGTCGTGCTCACGTGGCAGGCCCCCGTCTCGGACGGGGGAGCCCCCATTACCAGTTACGCAGTGCGCCGCGGCATATCGTCCGGAGGCGAGACGATCCTGACCACCGTGGGCGAGGTCCTCACATATACCGACGCCATCCTGACGAACCGCAACCCGTACTTCTATCAGGTCAGCGCGGTGAACGAGTTTGGCGAAGGATCGAAGTCGGCCGAGGTCGCAGCGACCCCGATGCCGTCCCTGGATTCGTACGCGCCGTCGGTCGCGATCAGTTCCCCGTCAAACAATACGGTCCTCAGTTCGACGACCGTCACCCTCAGGGGGACCGCCTCGGACAATGTCGCCGTCCAAAGGGTTGAGTTGAGCACGGACGGCACGGGGTGGAACACGGCGTCCGGGACCACCACCTGGTCCGGGACCACCACCCTGCACCTGGGGACAAATGTCATCTACGCCCGCGCCACGGACACCTCGGGCAACCAGGCGACTGTCCAGATCACGGTGACTGTGGCGGGATACGGGCCGACGGGCCTCGATCCGGTGATCCTCGCAACAATTCTCGTCGCGCTAGGGGCAGTAGGTGTCGCGATGACACTGATTGCATGGAAGCGTAGGAAGACAACACAATCGCCCTGAAAGGGCCACCGTGACGGTGGCCTGTGACGCTGCCGGACCAATTCGGGACATGATAGTCGTCTCGGATCTTTTCGACCGTCGTCCAAGAATCGATTTATACTATCGCGATAGTAATCTTGTCCATGGAACCGGAGTCGTCGGCAGGATGTGGGTGGTGAGAGATGGCCTACCGGATGCGCTGGAGGCTGATCGTCCTCTATGTCGTCGTGGCGGTCATTGTCTACGCGATGATCTACTACCTTTTCTTCGCCGCACCGCCAACCGCGGTGCCCGCGGGTAGCGGTGGTGGCGGCGGGTTGTATCCTTGAGGGACGGTCCGACTTTTTAGGGATCGACCGCACCGAAGCCTGGCCGTCTTGACCCAGAGCGGACCTTTCGGCGACAAACGAAATGCTGGAAATCGTGCTCCTAGTTTCCAGCACCCCCGGAGGACGACTCCGGTCCGGATCGAGGCACCGACGCCAAGGCGATCCGGTACCCGGCCTCGCCCTGGATCGAGATCGCGGACATGTTCTCCAGGAGAGCCCCGTGACCCAGTTCCAGCTCGTGGTCGTCGACGGACCCAGTCCCGTGGAGGACGTACACCAAGCCGCGGCGGTCGTGGCCAAGTCGGAAAAAGGCGGACCCTCGCTTCGCGAACGCGATATCGGTGAGCTCGAGGCCGGCGGAGGACGGGACCGCGCCGTTCGGTCCGATGAGGGAGGTGCGTGCCGCACCATCCGAGCCGACGGGAGCGGACTCCGGCGTCCGAATCTTCAGGCTCGAAGGGGCCAATCCGGTGAGCCCGGGCAACCGGGCGACGATGGACAACCATCGGGCGGTGTGCCCCTTCTCCATCGTCAGCGCGTGTCGGACCTCCTGTGAGGCCGTCAGGACGAGGATCGATCCCGGGGTCAAGTTGTCGTGCACCCCCGCACCATACTCGTGGTCGACGGTGCCCTCGAGGACGTATGTGACGACCTCCTGTCCGAGGTGGGCGTGGAGGTCGCCCTTCTTTCGGGACGTGGCGACGCTCTCCGCGAAGCGCTCGAACGGAAGGAAGGGCTCCTTCTCCCGCGTGGGGAAGAGGATCCGAGCCGTGATGTCGGAGTCGTCGATCACCCCATGCACGATGCTCATCGATCGGGGTTCGCGGGAACGGGACAGGAGACCATCTCGAGGGTCCTCGTCGGACGGAGCGCGCACGCAACCGCGGCGGATATAGCTTCTCGGTCGACCCGCGTTGGCGGGATGGCGGTCGCGTTCCAGGCTCTCGGAGGGGAACGAGCCCGAAGCCAATGCCTATCACGGACGATAATGGACGGATACGAGTTTATTGAACCTCGGGCGCCTCGGTGAGGCCAACGGAATGGGTGACGTGCCTCTCGTACCATTAGCCTCGCTCATGGCCCTCATTTCCCCCGCGTCCGAGGAGGTCAGCAAGACCATCGCGGTCCCCAAGAAGACGTCCAAGGCCCTGGGGACGTCGAGGTCGGAACTGCCGGTCCTCGAGACTTTCTTGCAGATGAATCCCGAGGAGAAGTTCGACCTCGAGGCCGTCAACTCGATCGACACGCGGGCGTTGCTGGAGCAAGCCCGCGGGGACAAGCACGTGCTGCGCGAGGTCGTGCGGACCGCGGAGGCACTCTTGCCGCGGGTGCGTGCCGAGACGGAGGACCCGATCCTGGTCAGCGGCATCTTGCGAGACAAGACCCTCGACTGGTATCGGCGCAGCCCGACCGATCGGACTTGGACGGACACGGTGCCCCTCCGGTGGGGCGGAATGTTCCACGAATCCCGGGTGCCGGGAGGGAGACTGAGCCGCAAGCTCTCCGTCCGGCTGACCGGACTCATCAACCAGGCCGTGGAGGCGAGTGGCGCGGTCGCATTCCTCTGCGCCGGGTTCAGCGGAATCTTCCGCGGTTCGGCGATGATGGCGAAGATGGTCCAGTTCTCCCTCGGTTCGAAACGCCCGCGGTTGACCCAGCAGGTCGCGCAAGCCTACCTCGATGACCTGGCCTCGAGCCCGCGGAATGGGGACCGGCCGCTCCCGCTCGCGAGGCTGAGCGACTTCGCTCGGCGGAACGGTTCCTCCGAGGTGAGCATGACCTTGGCGGAGCTCTTCACCGCCGAGGGCACGACCCTCCTCACCGTCTTGGACCCTCGCTTCCATCCGGGCGTGAGCTCGCTGTCGATCCGGATCGTCTCCGCGAGAAATCAGGAGGAAGGGGCGACGTACGATCTCGTCCAGGGCGGGGCGCGCGCCTCGGGATCCCCGGCCGCCGAAGGTGCGGCGATGGACTCCGGCTCGTCGTTCCCCTGGGAACGGGAAGGCATGACGTCGAAGGACTGGGTCGTGCTCCTCCGCGACCTGGGGAAGCGCAAGACGAAGTTGGACCCGCCCCCACGGGACAATCCCCGCGGCCGCGAATCGTACCTGGTCCTACGGGAACTGCTCCTCGCCGAGGCCGCAGCCCGCAAGGCCTTCCTCACGGTCGCCTGGAAAGGACGACCGAGCGGTCCGGTCCTCCTGTCTCAGCTCCTCTCGAAGGGCCACTGGGTGCCCGAGGTCGACACGGACAGCGATTACCTGGAGGCGGAACTCGATCACATCGAGGAGGCCCTCGCCGACAGCAAGCACCAGGAAGGCCAATGGACCCTCGGCCACGGTTGGACCGTCGTGCGCGAGGTGGCGAAGGCCGAGCGGAGCTACCGCGCCGCGGCCAAGTCCGGGGATTGACGGACCGTCGCGGTCAGTTTCTGGTAGACATCGTCGCGATCCATGACGCGCGGCAACACGGGCTCCGCGAGGGCGCTCTCCAGGATCGCCCAGCTCGAGTCGGCTCGGACGCCCCGCGGCGCGACGACCAAGTTGAAGAAGTTCATCGCGGAGGACCGCGGCGTCTCACTGATCGCCGTGAGAATCGGGAGGCCACATCCCCAGCAGAGGAGTTCGAACACGAGGTTCAAGGTCGCGTTCCGCGCCTCGGGCGTCGTGTTGCGACACAACAGGAGGGTGCGACTCGCCGGATCCGCCATGATCCGCGTCGCGAGCGTCTCGACGGCCGGGAACGTGAGGTGTCGATGGATGCCGGTCCCGAAGGGGAGTTGGCGCTGCGCCTCGGATCGGACAGGGACTCGGAGGAGGGGCATCTCTCCCGCGACGTCCGGATCGCGTCGGTCGAACTCGCCCAGGGCCCGGTAGATTGACTCGAGCGTGATCGCGCCGGTCTTCAACGGTTCAATCCGGCCGACCACGGTGTGGTTCGCGAAGGTCGGGCGACCCGCTTCGTCGGGAGGACCGCGCGTGATCCGGGACAGGAGGACCTCTCGATTGCCGCGGACCGGATGGATCATCTGGAGGTCGATCGGGTCCTCGTAGGACTGGGCCGTCGCGGCCCGGATCGGCGTGTAGTGGCCGCGCAGATACTGATCGTACAGGCCCGCGTCGAGCCCCTTCGAGACGGCCTTCTGCGTGTACCCGGTGCCGAGGACGGCGCCGTACAGCCAGTGGTCGAATTCCACGAACTCCTTGTCCGTGGACCCATGAGACGATTCCGCGCTTCCCATGATGCCGCCTACTAGGCCGGCCGAGCCAGGGCCTGGGCCTGGAACCTCTCCGCCTCGAGGACCTCGTCCGGGATCTTGTGTGCGATGTCCCGGAAGTGCTCGATGAACTCGACGTACTCGTCGTACGAGAAGTCGGGCTCCCCGCCGCCTTCCGGAGCGAAGCCGGTTCGGACGATCCGCGGCTGCCCGACGGGCTCCATGCCCTCGTGCTGCTCCGTGCGAACCCAGCTCAGGAAGTACGCCGCCTTGTCCATGCTGACCCCCGCGATCTTGCCGCCTCGGATCTGGGACAAGGTCTGCGGGACGAAGACTCGGAGGAGGGCCTCCGCGTAATCCTTCCGCGCGCGCTTGTTCTCCGGGAATCCGCGGTGGAGACCCAACCGGGCCAGGACGTCATCGCGGAGCGTGTCGAACTTCGAGAGGACGAACGCCGGGTAGATCCGCGGGGCATCCGCCTTGACGCCCGAGTCCTTCAGCCGGTCGTACTCCTGCTTCTTGTACGTCTGGAAGGCGACGAGCAACTTCGCAACGGTGCTGTCGTACCGGAGCATCTTCTTGTACGCGGGCGTGTCGATCTCGGTCGTCATCTTGCTGCAGTCGACGAGGACCACGACGACAACGCTCTTCAGGAGCTGCTGGATCAAAGGCCGCGAGGCGATCCCGGTCTCGATGAACTCTTCGATGTCTTCGCCCGAGACGTCGTAGGCGGAGAACCGGAGCGTGGAGAAGGGACGGACCCAGTTTTGGTTTCGGATGTAGTACGGCAGCTTGCCGACCACCTTCCGGAGGTAACCGAAGATGAAACCGAGCTCCGTGATTTCTTCCTTCAGCGTGGCGCTGGGGAAGCGGGCGTCCTTCATCCCTTCGTAGACGGCGGACATCAAGTTCAGGGAGCCCATCGGCGCGTGGAAACGGAAGTCGTCCTGCACGCCGGTACCGTACTTGACTTGGGCGGCGTACAGCAATCCCAGGAACGTGGTCTTCCCTGATGCGCGGTCGCCGAGAAGTGCGCAGGGCATATTCGATGCATCACCTCCCGACCGTACTTAATCCTAAGCACAACGTTATCATCCGCGGGAAGCACCCGCGCAGGAGGGCGTCTCATTCGCCGGCGTTCGAGGCGATCGTCCACAGGCGCTCGAGGAGCGCGCGATATTCGTCCGCGGAGTAATCGGGCCCCCAACCGGCTCCGTTCGTGCGGCGAAGCCGGATCTTCGCCCGCTGGTTCGCGGTCGCGGCCTCCGTCCGGACGGAGCTGAAGAAGTACGAGGGTTTCGCGAACGGCGAAGCGTCTCGGTCGCGGGCCCGGACCCTCTCGATCGTCCGCGGGAGACTCGCTTCGAGGAGGGCCTCGGCGTACGCGCTCCGAGGACCGGTCTTCTTGACATGGGGAGGGGCACCGGCGAGATTCGCCGTGAGGAGGGCCTTGGGATCGACGGAATCAAACTTGGAGAAGACGACGATCGGGTGGATGGGTCGGCGGCTGCCTCGGGGCCGCGATCGTCGCACGGCGGACAGGAGCGACTCCACCGCCGTATCGTATCGATCCATCGGCCCGACCGTCCGGTCCTCGGTCCTGGGTCCGAGCTTGGTGCTGTCGACCAGGATGGCGACCGCGTCGCTCTCCAGGACTTCCCTCAAGTCGGCGTTCGTGAGGGAACTTCCCCGGAGAAACCGCGACATCTCTTCCTCGACATTCCGGACGAGGATGAAGTGCAAAGCGATCGAGCCACCGGCGTCCCATCCTCGCGATCGGAGGCGAGAGAGGACGCCTCGCCCCGCCTTGCGGTATCCCAGGTGAAACGTGATCCCGCGCATCCCCTCCTTCGTGGCGGAATCGGGAAAGCTTCCGGACATGAGTTGTTCGAAGGCCTCCGAGATTTCGTCGAGAGAGTCGACATCCGCGTGGAATCGAAAGGCATCGGAAGCGTCCGAGCCGGACTTCACCTGCGTCGCATAGAGGAGCGACAAGAACGTCGCCTTCCCGGACTCCCGATCTCCGACGATCACGACGTGCGGCATGGCCTGCCTGTGCGGGGCACTCCTCGCAGCCGTGTAGTCCTAAATCTCTGGAAGAGCCTTTTGGAGCCCTCCGATCGCGATCGATTCCGGCGAAGGGCACGGACCCGGTCGCCGACGGACCGGAGACGGAGGAGTTGGTCGCCGAATTTCTCCGGGTGCAGTTCGAATAAACGTAACCTTGAAGCGCCAAGTTTTCTGTTCACCGCGAGCCATCCGCGTCCCGCAGTGGACGAATCGTCGGACACGCATGGAAAGGTCGAATCGATCCCGTGGAGAGAGATGCAATCTGGCCCGCTGCCCGCGTCCGCCCCTAGTCCGATGGACAGGGAGGTTGCCGAAGACCGGAACCGGATGATTGAGCGCACCGAGTCAGGCCTTGCGTTGCTCATCCTCGCCGCGCTGCTCCTGTGGATCCCGGTCATCGAAATCGGAGGTCTCTTCGTTGGCGCGATCGCGGTCATCTTGATCATCCTCGGCGCGCAAGCCTTCGGATGGAGACATCAGATGCTGGTCTGGACTTCGGTGCTCCTGTTCATCCTCGCTCAAGTTGCTGGATTGGTCCTCGCCGGGAGCTTCGTGTCCACCATTCGCTCGATCCCGTCTTCGGAGCCCGCCGCCGCGGACCAGATCCTCTCCGCGTTCGATGGTCTCATCCGAGGCGTGCTCGTCCTGGTCGTCATCGCCAGCATCTCGGAGGCATTGATCGCGTTCGATTTGAGCGACCTGACGGGACGGGTCTTGCTCCTCGGTGCCGTCGTCGTCCAGTCGTTGGTCTCGGTGATCCTGCTCCTCGTCGTGTTCGGTCCACTGATTCATCAGGCCGTCGCGGACGCCTTCGCGTCAGGGACCTTCAACACGGGTCCGATCACCGATGCGTCCGCACGGATCCGCGGCCTGAGCGCGTACAGCCTGCTGAACAGCATCCCGGCGCTCATGTTCGCGGCCGCCTTCTATCTGACGTACAGGCGCGTCCGCCAGAACGTCAAACGTTCGCTCCCGCAAAGTTGGTTGACGCCCCAAGACCCCAGCCCGCCATCTCTGTGAATCGGCGGATACGCGGCGGGTCTCACGACGACGCCAGGCGCTTCGCCGGTGGAATCTCCGTGACCTGTTCTCGCTCGGTAGACCCTTCCATCGCGAGAGTCGAAGAGGTCCCACCGGAGATGACTTGGCTGACTTCGTCGAAATATTCGGTTCCCACGAACGCCTGGTGCTCGATCGCACGATATCCCACTTCGCGCGCCGCGAATTCTTCGTCCTGGAGTTCCGAGTACGCGGCCATCCCGTGAGCCTGGTAGTCGCGGGCGAGTTGGAACATCGCGAGGTTCAGGGTGTGGAACCCGGCCAAAGTTACGAATTGGAAACGGTAGCCCATGCGCGCCAGTTCACTCTGGAACGTCGCGATCGTCTCGCGGTCGAGCTTCTTCCGCCAGTTGAAGGAGGAGGAGCAGTTGTACGCGAGGAGCTTCCCCGGAAACCGCTCGTGGATGGCCTTCGCGAAGTATCGGGCCTCGTCGAGGTCGGGTCCCGAGGTCTCGCACCAGAGCAGGTCCGCATAGGGTGCGTAGGCCAAGCCGCGAGCGATCGCCGTGGAGAGTCCGCCCTCCATGCGGAAGTATCCTTCGGCCGTCCGGCCTCCCTGGAGGAAGGGCCGGTCGCGCGGATCCGCGTCGCTCGTGAGCAAGCGGGCGCTGTTCGCGTCCGTGCGGGCGACGACGAGCGTCGGGACGCCCATCATGTCGGAGGCGAGGCGAGCGGCAACGAGCTTCTGGATGAACTCGCCGGTCGGGACGACGACTTTTCCGCCCAGATGCCCACACTTCTTCGCGGCGGAAAGCTGGTCCTCGAAATGGACGCCGGCCGCGCCGGCCTCGATCATTGCCTTCGTGATTTCGAATGCATGGAGGGGCCCGCCGAATCCGGCCTCCGCGTCCGCGACGATCGGCGCGAACCAGTCGCGGTCGTCGGCGCCGTGCATGTGCGCCTTCTCGTCTTCCCGTCGGAGCGCATTGTTGATCCGACGCACGACGTTCGGCACGCTATCCGCGGGATACAGGCTCAGGTCGGGATACATCTGCCCCGCGTCGTTGCCGTCCGCGGCGACCTGCCAGCCGCTCACGTAGATCGCCCGCAGGCCCGCCCCAACCTGTTGGATCGCCTGGTTCCCGGTGAGGGCGCCCAACGCTGCGACATAGCTATTCGAATTCAGGAGCCGCCAGAGCTTTTCCGAGCCGAGTTCCGCGAGCGTGTGCCGGACGCGGATCGTCCCGCGCAGTCGATCGACCTCGCCTCCTCCATACGGGCGGAGGATGCCGGCCCATCGTTCCGACGTCTTCCAATCGTGTTCCAGTTCCTCGGTCCCCGGCGTCATCCGTATCCCCTCGCGTCCGTTGGTGAGGCCCTACAAATAGGCTCTGGCACACGATTGAACGGCGGGCGCATCAATGGCTACGAGTAATGTGGACGATGAAAACGCCACGGGCAACCGCTTCGACGCCTTTCGCGTCAGCCCGGTTCGACCTGGGTCGGACCGTCCCGGCAAGACCGCGACGGAGAGCCACCCGCGGACTAGTTCATCCGGTCCGGCCGGGGCATCGGGTTCCGGAGCATGCCGTCGAACGCATCGGGGCGGATGAGGACATGGAGGAGCGCGATCGCGGCGACCGTCCAGGCCACGAGGAACGGCCATCCGTAGCCGAGGAACAGGACGAGGCCCGTGTTGAGCTGGTAGTGGGTCTGTGCGAACGCGCCGGAACCGGGCAGCATCGCCCCCGCGATCGAGATGAAGACGAGGAACATCGCGAGGGGGCCCGCGACGGTCTGCCAGACGAGGCCGCGCGCCCTCCGCAGGGCTTCGCGGGTCCCGGGGGACATCTTGTATCGGCCGAGCGGCAGGCCGGGGAACCCACCGCCGCGGGACGTGCCCCCTCCGGTCGGGTCGCTGGCCCGATTCCGCACTTGGACGAGGGGCCCTTCCGCGTACCGCTCGAGCTCGGAGATGATCGAGTCGAGCCCTTCCGCCCGCGGGGGTCGGCTCGGGGCGAGCACGACGGACCCCGAGGGCTCGACCGGGAACCGCGTGGGGGTCCCGGGGTCTCCCGCCTCCCGCGCCGCGACCGCCCGGGCCCGGCCATCGAGGAGGGCGAGCTTGTTCGCCGCGAGGGATGCGAGGATGAGGGTCGCGATGGTCGCCGTCGTCAGCGTCGCGGTGTACACCTGCGACGAAATCCCCGACGTGAACCAGGGGCCCGTCGTCCCGATCGCCGTGAGCCACGCGAGATCCGCGATGCCCGCGAACAGGATCCCGAAGAACACGGTCAGGACGAAAGGCCACAGGCGCGCGCCGACCGTCTCGAGGGACGGGCCGGCGTCCCGCGGCCGGACGTCACGTCGGTCGTCGTCGCCAGACCATGCCATAGAGAGCCCCCAAGATCACGCCCAAGGTCACCCCTGCGACGGCCCATGGGACCGGGTCGAAGAGGGGTGGAGTCTGGTACGGTGGAATGGTCACCGAGTATATGGGTCCATAGGATGATTCCGCGCCCGTCGTGTCCACGGCCGTGACCGTGTAGTAGTACGTCTGGCCGGTCTTCGCAGTCGTGTCGCGGTATTGGGTCGCGGAGGCCGACAACGGGAGGTTCGTCAGCCGTTCGAACGGCGGCGTGGATCGGTTCCCTCGATAGACGTAATAGCCGGCCAGGTTGGGCCACGCCACCGGACTCCAGGTGACGTCGACCAGTCCATCGGTCGACGAGACGCTCACGGACTGTGGCGCCGGCATGCCGCCGGCTCCGTTCGGCGTGATGTCGATCCCGGTCTCGTTCGACGCGACGTTCCCGGACATGTCGGTCGCCCACACGGTGATGTCGTAATGGCCCGCCGCGCTGTACGATCGGTTGACGTACCAGCGCGCGCCCGAGGCGTGCGTCATCGAGACGTTCTGATTCCTTCCCGGACCTTGGATCGCGGCGGTGAC
>VBLS01000170.1 GCA_005878635.1 Methanobacteriota archaeon
AAGACCCTTTTCCCCGCTCGGGCGAGGTAGGCCGCGGTGGTGAGGCCGTTGTGGCCCCCGCCGATCACGATTGCGTCGTAACGCGCGGGCAATGAGACACCTCCCGCGGCCTTTCGGTCCCTGGACGCAGGAAGACCGCGGGCGCCGACCGTATCGGGCGAGGGGTTAAATCCCTTCCCGGGGAAGATCAAAGGCAGAGATCGAGGCCCGCAACGGAACTCTCGAATTCCAATTCTTCGAGTCGATCGACCAGTTCCGTGGTTGCGAGTTCGCCCCGTTTCCATTGGGCGAGCAGACTCAGCTCCTGCTGTAACTCGGCTGCAGGCGCGTGGGCCACTCGAGTCTTGACCGCCTCCATGAATCCACGAAGCCGCTGAATCAACCGGACGTTCATCTTACGCCGCGAACTCCTCCCCGAGGCCGCGAGACCGTTGAGGAATCCGAGGCCCGTCCCTCTGCCGTACTCCGACGTCAGGTACCGAGCCACCTCCCCGCCATCCCGTTGAGTCCATCGCTCCGACACGAATCTTGCCCCACTTAGTGGCAACATTTTTTCTCCTCTCATGACTGAAAAACGGAACGGATTCTGAGGGTATAATGGCTTCGACTAGTCGGATAGCTGGTGTATAACTATTTTCGGTAATTGATGATATAAGTATTCGTCAAGGCTATTACTGTATAGCTGGACTGATGTATTTTCAACGTTCTGTCGCGCCATTATTATCTATCATGGCATAATGTATATGCCCTGCCCACCATTGGCAATGGCGGCCGAATCGCGGAGTATCCGCCCGATGGTGGAAGCGTTGAGGCAGGACGGATTTCCAATCATGAGGGAGGTAATCCGCGTTCGATTCACACAAGTCGCCTGGCCGCATAGCGTTAAGTTCCTCACCCGCGGTGCGGCCGCGAGGAGGCATCATGCGTCGCGGCTCCCCCTTTCATTCCCGCACTTCCGCGGCTTGCGAGAGCTGGGAGTGGCGCGGCTGGTCCGGTTACCTCGCCGCGTCGTCGTATTCCCTCGTTCCGGAGATGGAGTACTACGCGATCCGACATTCCGCCGGATTGCTCGACGTCTCGCCCCTCTACAAGTATCGCATCCGCGGCAAAGACGCTCTCGCCCTCGTGAACAAGGTCGTCACCCGCAACGCGAAGGAGCTGAGGAAGGGGCAGATCTGCTACACGCCGTGGTGCGACGAACGCGGCAAGACCGTGGACGACGGGACGCTGTGGAATTTCGGGGACGGATCATTCCGGATGACATCCGCGGAGCCGAACCTGAAGTGGCTTCAGGACGCGGGCATCGGGCTCGATGCCGAGGTCGAGGATGTCTCGGAAGACATCGGGGCGCTCGCGCTGCAGGGGCCGTCGTCTCGGGCGATCCTCTTGGAAGGCGCGGACGGCGCGGTCGAGAAGCTGAAGTACTTCCGGTTCGCGAACACGAAATTCGCGGGCATCCCGGTGCAGATTTCCCGGACCGGATACACCGGAGATCTCGGATACGAGATCTGGGTGGAGCGGGAACGCGCGGAGACGTTGTGGGACGCCCTGATGGCAAAGGGCCAGGGACACGACATCACTCCCGCGGGCATGCTCGCCCTGGACGTGGCGCGGATCGAGGCCGGCTTGATCTTGGCGGAGGTCGACTACACACCCGCCCGGAAGGCGGTCATCGACGCGCAACGGTATTCACCGTACGAACTGAGCCTCGATTGGACCGTCGCGCTTGAGAAGGGGTCGTTCATCGGACGCAAAGCTCTCCTCGAGGAAAAGCGCCGCGGTCCGGCCCGCCGGACGGTGGGCCTCGTGATCGACTGGGGGGCGGTGGAGAAATTCTATTGGGACATGGGCCTGCCCCCGCAGCCTCCGTCCGCGCCGTGGCGGCAGAAGGTCCCGCTCTTCGCGGGTTATCGCCAGATCGGCTGGGCCACGAGCGGTTGCTGGTCGCCGCTCCTGAAGAAATACATCGTGATCGCGACTGTGGCCTCGCCGTACTCGAAACCGGGCACGCGCGTCCTCATCGAGCTCGCCGTCGAGTGGGAACGGCACCGCGTCCCCGCGACCGTCGTGGAGCGACCGTTTTTCGAGCCGGACCGCAAGAAGTCGTGAGCGAGTCCGCGGCACGCCGTCTCAGCTCTCCCGGACCTGATCTTCGTACGCATTGACGAAGCCGCTCGAGCCGCTTTCGACGAAATTCTTCAGGCAGACCAGCCGGTCTGACCATCGGCCTCGCTCGTGCAGGACGAGTCCAAGGCCGCCCGTAGGGAGACCCGAGTCAGCTAGGTACACGGCCGTGCCGCTCGCCTTCTCCTCGAAGTCGAAATGGAGAACCCGCCCCTTCGCGCTGGACCACTCGAGTCCAATCCGGCGTCCGGGGAGCCATTCGAGGACGCGATCGGGCCCACCTCGGGTGCCCAACGAAATCGTGCCGCCAGCGCGCGGTTCGACCCGGGCCTCTTCGGTAGGGACTCCGCCGGACGCCCAGTGGCCGACGCCCGCCGGATCCGAGAACGCCTCGAAGACTTTCGCAGGCGCAGCCTCGATGAGGACTGACAGCCGAAGGTCCGGAGAGGTCACCGGGGCGTGATCGGGGCGGACGCTGTCCCCGCGTCCTTCTGCGATCGACTTGAGGTTTCCGAGGCACATCCTCCAGGCATCCTGGACCGTGCCGCAGGTCGTCTCGCGAATCGGGACCCCGCGATGCCGCACAACGAGCGACGCCATCCCGTCGGGTTCATCCTCCAGCTCGTACGACACCCGCGTTTCGGAGGAGCGGATGGCCCATCGAAAGGCGAATCGTCGGAGGACCTCGCCCTCGTCGATCGTCGTGTCCCAGGAGCGGCCCTCGGGCGGGATGATGCACGTCTCCCCGCCGAACTTGAAGCTGCCGCCGACCTTCGGCTCGATGCGCGACCAGCCGCAAAACCAGCGGGAGAGGTGTTCGATCCGGAGGAGTCTCTCGAAGACCGTCGGCCGAGGGGCCTCGATCCGCATGCGGAACTCGTATTCGAAAGCCATCCGATCGCTCAGTGACCCGGAGTCGAATCCCGGGAAGGAGATAAAGTCGCGGGCGCGACTTCACCGGCGCTTCGTCTTGTCATCAGGGCGGCGGGCACGTTGGCCCTTTCGGCCCCCGTGGCGGAAGCGTTTCTCCTTCGGGCGGGCGTCCTTGGGAGGCCGTTCCTTTCGTTTCACGGGTCGAGGACGACGCCGCTGCGGAAGAGGTTTGGGAATCCTGCCGAGACGTCGTGTTGCGCGGCCGTCTCCCTTATCAAGGATGAGGGAGTTCCGATTGACGTTGCGGGAGAGCGACGCGGTTTCGGACGCGCAGCAGGGACGCGCATTCCGCCTTTCTCAAGGCACGCGGAGGACCGCATTGCCCTTTCGACGATGGCTGGGGAAGTCCCTTTGGAAGGGCCTCCATGGCATGTCCGAACGATGGCCCTGCGGGCGATGCCAGCCCTCGATGGTCGTCTGGATGCAAGGACTCCACGATGCGGTGAATGTGCGGCTCGGCAAGCCGGCCTTCAGTCCGGCGGCGTTCGAGCGCTTCTCCTCCGGGGCCCTTGAAGGGAGTTACCACCGGGGCTGCTTCGGTTGCCGCGTCGCGCGGTGGGGGTCGCGCCTCGTCGCGCGGACGCCTCGGCCCGCGGGAGCGTCGAGATGAGGGGGCCCCGCCTGCCGTGAGGGATCTGTCCCCCGAAGAGCAGCTCGATTCGTTCCTCGCCCGATATACGCCGGCGATCGCCGCCCAGGCCCGGGCGGTCCTCGCGAAGATGCGATCCCTCCTCCCCGGCGCGATCGAATTGGTCTATGACAACTACAACGCTCTCGCGATCGGGTTCGGTTCCACGGAGCGCACCTCCGACGCGGTGTTCTCCATCGCCGTCTTCCCTCGATGGGTGAGCCTGTTCTTCTTGCACGGGGCCAACCTCCCCGACCCGAAGCACCTCTTGAAGGGGAGCGGGAAGACCGCCCGCCACATCGTCCTCTACGGGCCTGAGACCCTGGACCTGCCCGAGGTCTACGCCTTAATGGTCCACGCCCTGAAGCGAGCGAGTCCCCCCCTCGATCCGCGGCGGCCGAACCGGGTCGTTATCAAGTCCGTCTCAGTGAAACAGAGGCCCCGGCGCCCGAAGGCATTATAAACGGCCCGCGCGTCCCGACCTCGATGGCCCGCTTCCCGGAGGCCGAGCGCCGCCGGCTGCTCAAGATGATCTGCATGCAGTGCTACGCCCGCAACGCGATGCGCGCGACCCGTTGCCGCAAGTGCGGGAGTCGGGAACTCCGTCCAAAAGCGAAGGAAGCGCGGAAGGAATAGGCCGAAGTGGCCGGGTCGGCAACCTGACCACGGCAAGTGAAATCTCTAGAATGTCAGGGGAGAGGTGAGCTGCCACGACGGGATCGCGAGTCGAACGCAGTCGGAAGGCAATTGAGCAATTCTCCGAGGCGTGCCGGTCGGATCCCCGGATCGTTGCCGCCTTCCTCGGCGGCTCCCACGCGGCGGGGACGGCGGACGAACAGTCCGATATCGACGTGTATCTGGTGGCGCGCCACCGCGATTATGAATCCTTCTTCGCCGACCGCGAACGCTTCTTGCGGTCGTGGGGAGGGATCGCGTGGTGGAGGGACCGCCGGAACTTCGAGGGTTTGGGCTTCGACATGGTCCTGTTCATCATGGAAGACGGCGTCGACGGGGAACTGGCCCTCTCCCATGAGCAGAACTTCCGGCAGACCCACGGAGGTCCTCACGTGGTCCTCGTCGACAAGATTGGACTGCTTCGAGGTGTCGACTTTCCGAAGGTGGAGTTCGGCCCTCCGGACAAAGGGGAAGTGGAGAAGTCCCTTCTGGACTTCTGGATCGAGGCCCGTTCCGCGATCAAGGCGTGGTCGCGGGGGAAATGGTGGGAGGCTGCCGAGTGGGTGGCCGCGATGCGGAAACGGTGTCGCGGCTACGCCCGCCTGATACAGGCGGACGACCGGGAGGAACGTCTCGCGGCCTCGTTCACGTCCTTGGGCCGCGATGAGGTTGCCGGGGCCATCAAGGCAGCCGTCGCGGCCTACCTCCGCTGGGGACCTCTGGCCGCTGAGAAGATCGGTGCGGCTTACCCGACCGTTCTGGCACAGCTCGGAGTTCAGAGAGTGGAGGGCGCCCTGGCGGCCAAGGAGAATTTCCCCGGTCCTGAACATCCCTCACCCCGCTCTTCCTAGAGGACGGCTTCCCCGAGGCCGGCGCCGCCGGCGCTCAAGAAGACCGGCATGGAGTGGTTCGCCGCAACGCGATGTGCGTGACCCGGTACCGCAAGCGCGGATCCACCGACTTGAGGCCGAAGACCAAAGAAGCGAGGAAGGAATAGTCGTCCACGAGCCGCGGACACTTTCGCCGAGCCCCCGAAGCTATTCCTTATTACCCCTTTGATACATCCCGACTTACCTCGCCGAAGGGGGAATGAGAGCATCGCTCAGAAGCCGAACAGTATTGTGCACGTGGAGATCCATTCGAACGCGCCCGACAAAACGAAGTCGTTCCTCAAGGACGTCTTCGGTTGGAAATTCGAGGACATGCCGCAGATGAACTACTCGATGTTCCAGCCGCCCAGCGCACCCGGCGGCGGATTGCAGCAGGCGGAGAACCTGCCCGCGGGGGTCCTCGACTACGTCCTCACCGAGGACATCGAGACCACGCTGCGCAAGGTCACCTCGTCCGGGGGCGCCGTCACGATGCCGAAGCAGGAGATTCCCGGCATGGGCTGGTTCGCGGTGTTCCAAGACCCAACCGGGATCACGCTGGCCCTCTACGAGGCGCAGGCGCCACCGCGCTCCGCCCGAGCGCCGCGGAAGGCGGCGAAGAAGGCCGCCCGTCGCGGCAAGAAGGCCTCCAGGCGTTCCCGTTAGGCCTCTCGCCCGAATCGCTAGTGGCTCGTTCGCAGGTCAGCGGATGCGTTCGAACGCGCGACTAGGACCTCGCGACGAGGGATTGCATCACGCGTCGGCGAATCGGAGACGGGGGCGAACCATGTTGGCTCTCCGGCGATTCCGCGGAAGGGGACCCTTCCTGTGCGCGGAGGATCAGGAGGACGCGGAGCGTGTCGGATCCTTTCGGGATTATTTTCGACGCGCCATTCTCCAGGATTGCGAGGACTTGGAGCCGCATTTGCTTCAATCCATGATGTCCTTCCGGGGGATAGGGACCACGTACGCAGGTCGGTTCGCATGTGACCGAACTGAAGAAGGACGGCCGAGGATGCCTCATTCCCAACTGGTCCGGCCATATCGGTCCTTCCGCGCACGCCGAACAACTCAGGCACATCCGAGGCCGAAATCCTACCGAAAACGCGACGTGGGCAGGTCCTGGTCGAGGATGGCGATGGGAAGGCTTAACCCGGGGCTTGATTTCTATCGCGATCGATGTTCTTCGAGCAACACCTGATTGGCGCGATGCAGAACTTCGGATACGTCATCGGCGACCCGAAGACGAAACGTGCGGCGGTCGTCGATCCGAGCTTCGATGCACGGATCCTACAAAAAGTCGCGAAGGAGAACGGCTACTCGATCGAGTTGATTTTCAATACCCACCATCACCGGGATCACGTGTTCGACAACGAGCGCCTTGCGGACGAAACCGGCGCCAAGATCGCCGCCCATCGGTTGAGCGAGGTTCGCAAGGACGTGGTCCTGGAGGATGGCAGCATCGTCAACGTTGGCGAGCTGAAAGTGAAGGTGGTCCACACGCCCGGTCACTCGCCCGACTCCAGTTGCTACATCGTGTCGGGCCGCGTCTTCACCGGCGATTGCCTGTTCGTCGGCGACTGCGGCCGCGTCGACCTTCCGGGGTCGAGCGTCGAACGGATGTACGATTCCCTGTTCAACAAGGTGCGGAAGATGGACGACGACCTGATCGTCTGTCCAGGTCACCACTATGGTAAGGCGCAGACTTCCACGATCGGCGAGGAGAAGCGGACGAACTACACGCTTCAGCCGCGGACCCTCGACGAGTTCATCCGATTCATGAAGACGCCTTAGCCCGTCGGCAAGTCCGGTGCAACGGCGATCGGAGCGGGTTTCTTCTTCCTCGGAGCCCGCTTCGGGGCGACCTTCCCCTCGGCCGCCTTCTTCCGCTTGCCTTCCTTGGCGGGGCATTTCATGTTGAGGCACAGGACCCACGGCGGCCGACCGCGGGAGATGACCTTGATCACGGGGTGGTTGCAGGCCTTGCAACGATCCGTCGTGGGCACGATGAGACCGCGCTGGGGAAGCGGATAGGAGTTGTCGCAGTTCGGGTAGTTCGAGCATCCGACGAATCGCTTCCCGTAGTTCCCATGGCGTATCGAGAGTTCACCGGTGCCGCACTTCTCGCACGATCCGATGAAATTCCGCTCCCGGACCGTGGGGCAATCGGACGCGACGCAGTAGGTCGTCGTCCGACCGCGATCCGTGTGTTTGATCATCGGAGCGCCGCACTCCGGACAGTTTTCCTCGGCGCCCTGGATGATGCCGATCTGCGGCAGCGGGTGCGTGTTCCGGCAGGCCGGATAACGGTCGCAACCGAGGAATCGCGATCCACGCCTCGATCGGATGACCGTGAGGTTCCCTTCCTTGCATACGTTGCACTTGCCGATGTAATTCTGCTCCCGGAGTGCGGCCTCGATCTCCTGGCCGATCGCCTCGCGGTTGGCCTGCAAGGTCTCCAAGACCTCGCTGAGCATTTGCTGGGACTCCCGGACGACGTCCTCGCGCGCCCGGACGCCGGTCGCAATGCCCTCCATGTCCGCCTCGAGGTGGGCCGTCATCTCCGGCTGCGTGATCCGTTCGGCATGGTCTTCGAGGGCCTCGATCACCGCCCGCCCGCTCGTCGTGGGCCGCGGGTACTTCCCTTCGATGAACTTGCGATCGTAGAGTTTCTTGAGGATGTCGTGCCGCGTGGACTTGGTCCCCAGGCCGAGTCGTTCCATCTCCTGGATGAGGGATCCTTCGCTGTATCGCGCGGGCGGCTTCGTTCGATCCTCGCGGACCGTGACGTCCCCGACGCGGTCGAGCGACTCTCCGGCGATCAGCACCGGCAAGTTCGTTTCGCGGACGGTCCAGTACGGATAGTATTTCCTCCACCCGGGATCCTTGATGCGGTATCCCTCGGCGTGGAACGGCTGGCCGCCGAGATCGATCTTCGTTTCCGAGGTCTCCGCGAGCGCGTTCGGGGCGACCGTCGCGAAGAACCGCCGGACCACGAGTTCGTAGATCGCCCAGTGGTCGTTCCGTTTCACCTTGTCGCGACCGACCCCTTGGACGGGATAGACCGGCGGATGGTCCGTCGTCTCCATCCGCCCTCGGCTCGGCGCGATCCGTTCTTGCGCCGCGAGGGTGCGCGCCTCTGCCGCGAACGGTGAATCCTGCAATTTCTCGAGGACGGTCCGAAGGTTCACCGAGGACGGATACACCGTATTGTCCGTCCGAGGATAGGAGATGTAGCCGGACTGGTAGAGGTCCTCCGCGATCTTCATCGCTTGGGCGGCCCCGAACCCGAGGCGGTTGGCCTCCGTCACGAACATCGTCGTGTTGAAGGGAGGAGGCGGGCGCTCTTCGCGCTCGTTCTGAATGTATTCCCGGACCAGGCCTTGCTTCGCCTTCGAAGCCGCATCGAGGGCCGCCTCGGCCTCGCTCCGCGCCCAGTAGGGACCGTGCTCGTGGTCGACGTCGAATTCGACCGCGGAGCCGTCCACGTCCTTGCGGAACCGCGCGTGGAGCGTCCAGTAATCCTGCGGGACGAAGTCCTCGATCTCCCGCTCCCGATCGACGATCAGGGCAAGGCTCGGACTCTGCACGCGGCCCACGGAGAGGTAGTCCCGACCGAGCTGGTTCGACGCGATCGAGAGGAAGCGCGTGAGGACCGCGCCCCAGGCGAGGTCCACGGATTGGCGGGACTCGGCCGACCATGCGAGCGGATGATCGACCTCCACGAGATTCGCGAACGCGCGCTCGATATCCCACTTCGTCAAGGCGGAGAAGCGAGCCCGGCGCACCCGGATGTCGGGCCGGACTTCAAGGATCAGGCCGAGCGCCTCGACCCCAATCAGCTCACCCTCGCGGTCGAAGTCCGTGGCGATGATGACCTCGTCCGCGTCCACGCCCAGTTTCTTCAGGGCGGCGCCGATCTTCCCGGCGGTCACGACCTTCTGCGGTTCCGCCCAGACCAGCTCCTTCAGGTCGACCCGGGCCCAGTCGTTGAGGGCCTCAGGGTAGTCGAGGTTGATGATGTGGCCACGGAGGCCCACGACCTTGGTGGAATCCTCTCCGCGGACGAACTCGAAGACGGAGGTGCCCTCCACATTCGTCCGCTTGGCCTTCCCGTCGCTGAGGATGGTCGCGATGCGGACCGCCGCGTTGAACTTCTCTGTCACTATGAGCCGTCGCACGGGACCGTTCGCAGGAAAAGGGCTCTATTTAACCGTTTGTTGGTGGAAGTGCTCGCCCGAGGATTCTTCGCGCGCGCGTTTTCTGTGCGGGCGCGCGTGAGGCTCCTCCGAAGGTCGGCCCTCTGAGAACGCCCGCCGAATCGCCTCCGTCGCGGCGCGCGGATCCGCGGCGTCCATGATCGCGGAGATCACGGCGACGCCCGCGACCCCGTGCTCGGCGAGAAGGCCTGCGTTGGCCGGCGTGATGCCTCCGATCGCGAAGACCGGCAGTCGAGATCGCTTGACGACCCCGTCGAGGACGTCGAGCGGGAGCACCGGTTCGTCCGGTTTGCTTGGGCTAGGAAAGAACGGTCCCACCGCAACGTAGTTCGCGCCTGCGGCCGCCGCGGCTTCTTCCTCCCCTTCCTTTCCATAGACGGTGACGCCGACGATCGCCCGCGGCCCGAGGACCAACCGCGCGATGCGAGGCGACGGATCCTCTCGGCCGCCGTGGACGCCGTCCGCCCGGAAGCGTCGGGCCAGTTCCGGGTCATCGTTCACGATGAACGGCACGGCGTACCGGTTGCAGAGGGTCCGAAGTCCCCGGGCGGCCTCGATCCTCTCTTCCGGTGTGAAGATCTTCTTGTCGCGAAGCTGCACGATCGATGCGCCGCCTTCGAGGCTGGCTTCGACGATTGCCAACAGCCGCGAGACGGGCCGCTTCGGGGACGTGACCAGGTACACGCCGCCCAGACGGCTCCGAGGTTTTGCCACGCCGCTCAGATGATCTCCCCCGCGAAGGCCCGGCTGAAGGCGATCCAAAACGGATCGCGGTCCGCGGGACGGAATGGCCGGCCTCGATCGGTGCACGGTTGGCCCGGTTTCGTGAAGCCGCCGATATCGGTGGCCGCGATGCCCTTCTTTCGCAGGCTCGCGAGGACCTCGTCCGCGGCATCCGCCTCCGTCGCGATCAAGAGGGTGCCTTCGCTGATCGCGTCGAGAGGCTCCATGCCGAACAGCTTGGAGACCTCGGCCACCGCGGGATCGACGATGACCTTCGTCAGGTCGACCTCGACGCCGAGGCCGGAGGCCTGGGCCATCTCCCACACCGCGTTCCGGACGCCGCCTTCCGTCGCATCGTGCATCGCGCGGACGCCGTCGCCGCGGAGCCCGACCGACGCGGCGGCCAGCGCGTCTTCGACCGTGCTCATCGAGTCGAAGAGGGCGCGCGCCCGCATGGCGATGTCCTCGCCAAGCCGCCGGTGCACGAGCTCGGGGAAAGTGTTCGACAAGATCGCGGTCGCCTCGAGGGCCGCGGTCTTCGTCACGAGGAGGCGGTTGCCCGGCTTCGCCATGTCCGCGGTGACCCAACCATCCTTAGGCGCGGTCGCGAGGAACGTCGCTCCGCCTACCATCGGGTAGGCGCAACCCTCGTAGCGGCCCGTGTGGCCCGTGACGATCGCCGCGCCGTACTTGCGGCATTCGCGATCGATGATCCGCAGCATCGTCTCGATCTGATCGTCCTCGATGTCCATCGGAAGGTTCCAATCCATCGTCACGTACTGCGGCGCCACGCCGGACGTGGTGAGATCCGAGGCGAGGATGTGGAACGCGAACCAGGCGGCCCGCTCCCAACCGTACTGCGGCACGATGTAGATTGGATCCGTCGTCAGTACCAAGGCGCGCCCGTCCGGAAGGCGCACGACGCCTACATCAACGCCGTTCGCGGGACCCACGACGACGTCGCGACGCTTCTCGCCCAAGTGGCGGGCGATCACGTTCTCGAAGAAGGCCCGGCTGACCTTGCCCATCGGGTACTTTCTCGGCGGCGTCTCCGTCAATGGGAAGATTCCTCAGGGTCCGGTGGCTGAAAACATCCTCGAGTTCCCTACGCCGGCATGACCCGGATCAGGTTCCAAGGGTCTATCCCTCATGCGGGATACTCTCAGCCCTTCTGGGCTCCCCGGCCTCGCCAATAGGCGAGCGGTAATGAACATTTGCTCCTGCCTCCGAATTCTCGAAAGCTATTTGCCACGCAGTCCCCGTCCCTGCTTGGAGAGGATGCCCGCCACGCGGGGAATGCGCGCGATCGGTCAATGCCCTCAATGTGGCATGAATCAGATTCGCGTCGAGCGTTTCCTTCCGCTGTCGGATCGGCGGGTCATGATGGACCTGACTCCGCCAGGGAGTGATCCGGCGTGGCATCCGCAACTGCTGTTGGCCTACATCTGCCGTTCTTGCGGCTTCGTCGAACTGTATTTCGCGCCGAACGAAACCCAGAGTCTTCTCTAGTTGCGGGGACTGGCTCGCCTCACTCCATCGGCGCGCAAGCGTTCGGGTCGATACCTAGCCCTTCGGGTCGGCCCGATGGCGGGCTATTCGCAAACCGTGTCCTTGATAAAGGACCGATGGTAGAGACGCCGGGCCGCGCAGCGGGAGCTGATTGAGGTTACCGAAGAATTGGATGCGAGTCGCGAATCCGGCATCGAGGCCGGACCCAAGGTGGCCTCGCGCGTCCGTCTCGTGTTCGCCTTGGTCATCGCCGCGGTCTTCCTCGATGTCATCGACTTCTCGATTGTCCAGGTCGCCTTGCCCTCCATCCGAACGGAGTTCCTGGTGTCGCTCGCCGAGAGCCAATGGATCGTGGGCGTCTACGGAATCACGATGGCGGGCTTCTTGATGCTCAGCGGGAGGGCCGGGGACGTCTACGGCCAGAAGAAGCTGTTCGTCTTTGGCGTCGTCCTGTTCACCGTCGCTTCGCTCACGGGCGGCCTGGCCCCGTCCCTCCTCGCCTTGGTCATCTCAAGGGCCGTCCAGGGCATCGGCGCGGCGATCTCCTCCGTCACGGCTCTATCGATCTTCGTAGCCCTCTTTCCGGAGGGCAAGGCGAGGAACCGGGCCCTCGGGGTCTTCATCGCCGTCCTCTCGGCCGGATTCGCGGCGGGATCGATCAGCGGAGGCGTCCTCACGATGGGCCTCGGTTGGCGGTCGGTCATGTTCGTGAATGTCCCGATCGGAACCGGGGTGGCGATCCTGTCTCGCCGGTTCCTCCCTGAGGCCTCAGGTCGTGCCGCAATTCGACATCTGGATCTGGCGGGTGCGCTCACCGTGACCAGCGGACTGATGCTCCTCGTCTATGCGCTGACGAATGCCGCGAGTGACGGCTTCCTTTCGATCCCGACGTTGGTGCCCCTCGTTGTCGCGTTAGTCGTCCTCGCCGCCTTCCTCGTTATCGAATCTCGTTCGAAGGCCCCGCTGTTGCCCCTCGGATTCCTCCGGAGAGGGAGCGTCCTGAACGCGAACGTCCTCGCGCTCCTGCTGACGACTTCGATGGTCGGCCCCGGATTCATCTTGACGATCTACATGCAACAGATTCTGGGTTACTCGCCCCTCTACGCCGGCCTGGCCTTTCTCCCGCCTGCGCTGATTTTCTTATTCGCTGGAGGGTGGGGCTCGTCTCGGATCGTCAACCGGTTCGGCGTCCGCCGCGTCCTGATCGGATCGACCGCCTTGGTCGCGGTGGGCCTCGCCCTCCTGACGGGCATTTCCGTCGGCGGGAGCTATCTCGGGATGCTCCCCGGCATTCTGCTCTGGTCTCTGGGCGCGAGCATCGGCCTTCCTGCGCTCAGCATCGCGGCGCTCGCCGGGACCCAACCGGGGGAGGAAGGTCTCGCTTCGGGGCTCATCAGCACCTCGCAGCGCGTCGGCTTCCCCTTGGGCCTGGCCGTCTTGCTGACCGTCGTGGGGGCGGTCGACCCAGCCCCGATCGGAGCGGACTTGTCCGCCTCCGCCGCGGCGGTGGTCATGGGATTCCGTTTCGCGTTCCTCGCCGCCGCGGTGCTGGCCGTAGTCGCGGTGGCCCTGGCGTTCCGAATCAAGGAGATGCGAGGTCCGACCGAAGGAGCCGCCGCGGGCGACTTCACACCGCAGTGAGCCGTTGCTTGCTGAGTCCTCCTCGAGCCGTTGAATTCCTTCGAGATCAGGTCGTTGTCGACGCCCCGCCAAAAGGATGTTGGTGCTGTCACGAGGTCGAAGCCAGGAGGGTCGCGACTTCGGACGGATACTGGGCGACCGGAACGCCGGCATCCGCGAAGGCCTTCATCTTCGATTCGGCCGTCCCTTTGCCCGCCTGGATGATCGCCCCCGCGTGCCCCATCCGTTTTCCCGGAGGCGCGCTGCGACCGGCGACGTAGGCCACCACCGGCTTCGTGACCTTCCGTCGGATGAAATCGGCCGCTTCTTCCTCGGCCGTCCCGCCGATCTCCCCCACGAGCACAATGCGCTTCGTCGCCCGATCCTTCTGGAACCAGGCGAGGGCCTCCACCATGCTCGTGCCGATGATCGGGTCGCCTCCGATCCCGATGCACGTCGTCTGGCCGAAGCCCGCCTGGGTCATCGCGTTCACGATTTCGTAGGTCAAGGTGCCGCTCCGAGAGATGACGCCCGCGTCCCCTTCTTTGAAAAGGAGGTTGGGCATGATCCCCATCTTCGCTTGCCCGGGAGACGCGAGGCCGGGACAATTGGGCCCGATGACCGTCGTCCCCTTGCTCCGCGCATACGGCATGAGATCGAGCGAGTCATGGAACGGAATCCTTTCCGTCACGATGACGAGGAGCTTGATGCCGGCCTCGACCGCTTCGACGGCGGCGTCCTTCGCGTACGGCGCCGGGACGAAGAGCATCGACGCATTCGCCTTTCGCTTCCGGACGGCGTCGGCCACCCGATCGAACACGGGCACGCCCTCGACCTTGGTGCCGGCCTTCCCCGGTGTCACGCCGGCCACAACCTTCGTCCCGAAGTCGAGCATCGCGCGCGTGTGGAACTGGCCCTGATGGCCCGTGATGCCTTGCACGACGACGCGAGCCTTCTTCGTCAGGAGGACGGCCAGACTAGAGACCTCCCGACTTGACTCGCACCGCGAGTTCGGCGGCTTCCTCGATCGTTTCCGCGGGATGCGTCCCTACGGACCGCAGGATCTCTTTCGCGACGGCTTCGTTCACTCCCTTGATCCGGGCCACGACGGGCACCTTGGCGTGCATCTCGTCGATCGCCTGCTTCACGCCCGTCGCGACCGTGTCCGCCTTCGTGATCCCGCCGAAGATGTTCACGAGGATCACGGACGGGTTTGCCTTGATCAGGAGTTCGAAGGCCTGCTTCACCTTTGCCGGATCGTCCGTGCCGCCGAGGTCCAGGAAGACGCCGCCCCTCCCTCCCTTGAGGGCCAAGGCATCGAGCGTGGCCATCGTCAGGCCCGCGCCGTTCGCGATGACGCCGATGTCCCCGTCCAGCTGGATGAAGACGATGCCCTTGTCGTGCGCCTCCTGCTCCAGCGGCGTCCGGTCCTGGTCCAGGTTCGCGTACTCTGGATGGCGGTATTCCGCGTTGTCGTCGATCACGAGCTTCGCGTCGCCCGCGATCACGCGGCCATCTCCCGTCACGATGAGGGGATTGATCTCGACCAGTTCCGCGTCCTCCTTCCGGAAGAGCTCGTAAGCGCGGCGGGCGATCGAGGCGACCTGCTCGGCGATATCCCGCTCGAGCGAAAGCGCGCCCGCCAGCGACCGAAGGATGTACGGCTGGAGCCCGATCATCGCGGGGACGTGTTCCATGGATAGGTCCTCCCGCGGGACGTCCTCCACGTCCATGCCGCCCATCGCCGTGGTCATGAGGAGCGGCTCCCGCGCGGACCGATCGATCGTGAGGCCGAGGTACAGTTCCTTCGCGATCGAGAGGCGCTCCTCGAGGTACACCTGCTTCACCTGATACCCGTGGATGTCCATGCCGAGGATCTGGCCCGCGACCTCGCGTGCCTCCTCCAACGTCTCCGCGGGCCGAATGCCGCCGGCCTTGCCGCGGCCTCCGACGAGGACCTGCGCCTTCACCATGCACGGGAGGGGAGGGTCCGTGATCTCATCCGGCTTCGAGGCCACGATGCCGCGGGGGACCGGGATTCCGTAGCGGGCGAAGATCTCCTTCGCCTTGTGTTCGAGGAACTTCATCGCGGACCCGCTTCGCGATGACGCGGCGTTCCTTTAGCCTTGCCTTCGCGGCGCGGACTCAGATCGGCGTGCCGGTCGACATGACGAGTTCTCGAAACGCCTTCATGATTGCCTTCGTCGTCGGCCCCGGCTTCCCATCGCCGATCGTCCGCCCGTCGACCTCGACGACCGGAGCGACCTCGGCCGCGGATCCGGTGATGAAGGCCTCGTCCGCCGCCCACATGTCGTACAGGGTGAAGAACTGTTCCTTGGCCTCCAGATGGAGGGACGGGGCGAGCTCGAGGACCGTCTCCCGCGTCACGCCCGGGAGGTTCGTCGAGGTGAACGGCGTCACGATCGTATGGTTGCGGACGATGAACACGTTCTCCGCGCTCGCCTCCGAGACGTAGCCGTGGATGTCGAGCATGAGCGCTTCATCGGCGCCGTACTGGTTCGCCTCGACCTTGGCCATGATGTTGTTCAGATAGTTGAGGGACTTGATCGACGGGCTCAGGCTCTGCGGGGGTACGCGGCGGTAGGACGAGGTCACGACCTTCAGGCCGCGTTCGTAGACGCGTCCGAGGAGGTTGATGCTCGGTTGCGCGATCACGATGATGCTCGGCCCGGACTTGGCCTTCCTCGGGTCGAGGCCCAGGTCCCCGGGTCCCCGGGTGATGATCGGGCGAATGTACCCTTCCCGCATCTCGTTCCGGCGGCAGGTGTCGAGGATGATCTTCGACAGCGCCTCCTTGGAATGCGGGATCTTGAGGTCGATCGCCTTCGCGCTGTGGAAGAGCCGGTCCAGATGCCGCTCCAGCTTGAAGACCCGGCCATTGTAGGCCCGAATGCCTTCGAAGACCCCGTCCCCGTATAGGAGGCCGTGATCGAACACGCTGACCTTCGCCTCGGATTGCGGGTAAAACTTGCCGTCGACGTAGACACTCAATTCCATCTGGGGGCCCCCGGCCGCGTATATATCATCGCCTTCACTAATAGACTTTCTTCCCTGGGAGCCGAGCGCCGTCGTCAGCGGAACTTTTGCCCGGTCATCCGCTCGAACAACGCGACGTAGAGGTCGCTCACTTCCTTCGTCACGTCGGCGGGCAGCGGCGGGATGTCGGGTTCCGGTTTCCCCGCGGCCCGCGCGTCCATCAGTGCCTGATGGTAGCCGATCTTCCGGTAGTATTGACGCACGAACTCCTTGCTCAATTCGACCTGATGGCCGCGCTCGTACTCCTTGAGGTCCCAGAATCGGTCCTCGTCTGCGGTGCCGAACGTGTCGACGAGCATGAGGTGGCGGTCGCCGTCCATCGCGAACTCCTTCTTCCCGTCGACGTGGATTAGGCCCCGTCGCCTGACTTCGTCGTTGAGGCGCGAATCGATGGCCAGGACCGCATCGACGAGGTCATTGTACTCGTTCCGACTGAGTTTCGAGATCGCGAGCGCCTCGTCCCTCGTGAGTTCGCGATCGACCTTCTCGAGTTTCGTCGTCACCTCGACGAACGGCTCCGGCAGGGGCTCGCCGTAGGCGGGCACGTGGCCGGCGGGAAACCCGGCGTCCTCGGGCTGAATCCGCCCGGCCTTGAGCCGGTCGTGGAACGACCCGGCGACGTAGTAGCGCGCGATCACTTCCAGAGGGATGAGGAAGTTCTTCGTCGTGGGCTTGATCTTGTCGTAGTCCGGGATGACCTGAACGCGCCGCACCCGCATCCGGTTCGCGCCCTCCAGGCGGAGAAAATGGGTGCGGATCCCGAGGCCCTCGACCAGTTGGAACCAATGCGCGGAGGTCCGGCACAGGGTCTCCCCTTTGTGCGGGACCTGGGTCGGGATGACCTTGTCGAAGACACTGATCTGATCCGTGAAGAAGAACTCGAGCTCTTGCGGGGAGACCTCGTAGACTTCCTTGACCTTGCCTTTCCGAAGGAGCCGAATCGTCCCGCCCCGGAGGCGGAAAATGGACGGGCCTCTTAGGGATTTGGGTTCTCGCGGTATTCGAGATACTCCGCGACCTCGGCCGCGAGCTCCGGCGCGAAGTGTTTCCGGAGCAGGTGCAGCCCCAGATCGATCGAGGCCGTGATCCCGCCTGCGGTCGTCACGAGGCCATCCTCCACGATCCGTTGGTCAACGACCTGCGCGGTCCCTCGCAACTCGTCCATCGCACGGCGGTGCGTCGTCGCCTTCCGTCCGGCGAGCAGTCCCGCGGCCATCAAGATGAGGGCGCCCGTACACACGCTGGCCACGGGCTTTTCGGTCCCGAAGTCCAGCAGGGACTTGAGCCAGTCCGAATCCCGGACGACCTCCCGTCGGCCGGAACCGCCGGGGATGATGAGGAGATCGATCGCCTCGAGGTCCCGCCGCACCTCGTGGGCGAGGAATTTCATGCCCAACTCGCCGGTGATCTGCTCCTTGAGGGCTCGGAAGCGGATGGACAGGTCGAGGGGAGGATGGAGTTGCTTCGCGGCCCCCAGCACCTCGTACACGCCGACCACATCGAGCTCCTCGACGCCGTCGAAGACGAAGATGGCGACCCGCACGGATCGGAGGTAGGACTACTCGATTTTAACCATTGCTGTCTGATTCCGCGGCCCGGGGGCTTTCCTTGCGGATGAGCCACCGTTGGGCCTCGCCGAAATCCGACGCCTCGAAGTCCACATGGTCCCGCAGCTTCCCGCCGGAGTTGATCGCCAGGCGGGTCCCGGCCTCCGCGAGCAAGGGTACGTCCATCATGCCGTCGCCCACCGCGAGGATCTCGTCCTTCCGAATGCTCCACTTGGCCGCGAGTTCACGCACGATCTCGCCCTTGCGGCGCGGGCTCACGTAGATCGTCACGTCTCCCGTGAACACCCCGTCCTCGTAATGGAATTCGTTGCTGAAGACCGTGTCCGCGTTAAAGAGGGCCAGGGCCGATTCCGCCACCTCCCTCGGGCCGCCGGTGACCAGCACGACCTTCGTCGAGCGGGCCTGCAGCCAGGCGACGAAGTCCTTCGCGCCCGGCATCGGCCGGAGCTCCCGGGCGGCCCGGAGGATTTGCGCGCGGGTCAAGCCCCGAAGGCGCGCCGCCCGCAGACGGAAGCCTTCCTCCCAGTCGATCCGGCCATCGATTCCCTCCCGCGTGATCGCCGCGACCTCCGCCTCCCTGCCCACGAGGGCGGCCAGCTCCGGGAGGAACTCGTTGAAGATCAGCGTGTTCTCTAGGTCGAAAACGACGAGCTTCAGTCGAGCGCCCCATTCGGGGACGCGGCGGTTTTATTTGAGTCCTTCCCTAGATGCTCCCGAACGTCGGCGGTCCGCGCGTCAGAAGACCTCCATGTCCCCGTGGACCTCGAGGCCTTGGTCCGTGATGCTGTACGGCTTCACGGACCGCGGGTGTTTGAGACGCCGCATCTTGATGACTTGAATCACGAGCTGGACCTCGCCATTCTCGCGCTCGTTGAACCGGAGGCCGATCACGCCGTCGGAGACGTACTCGACGAGGCCGTCGCGGGAGGACCGCGGGTTCTCGTCCTTCACTTCCGCCGTGAAGACGCAGGTGGCCCCCGTGGACTTGAGCTGCTTGCAGAGCGCGAACAGCTTCTCCCGCCTCTCCTTGTCATCGACGAAGAGCATGTTCAGGAGGCTGACGGAGTCGATCGCGACCCGCGACGCGCCGCTGCGTTTGATGAAGTCCGGGAGCTCGGACCGGATTCGGGTGACCGTCGTCTTCGCGTCGACCGGCTCGAGCTTCACGATGTGGAGCTTCTTGTCCTTGAGGTATTTCTTGAGCTCCCATCCGAATGAGGCCGCGTTGGCGACGACGGAGTCGACGTCTTCTTCGAGGGAGATGAAGACCCCTTTCTCGCCGTTGATCAGGCCCTGCATCAGGAACTGAAGCGCGAAGGTCGTCTTGCCGGTCCCGAACGATCCGAGGACCGTGATGATGTGGCCGGCCGGGACGCCCCGGCCGAGCATCTCGTCCAGCCCGTCGATGCCCGTGAGGACGAAGCCCTCAGGGATCCCTTCGTCGGCCTCCGTCGCGTCCTTCGTCGCCGCCTCAGAATCCCCCATCGTCCCACCTCAGGAGATTCGTTCCATATACACGACGACGAGCCCGTTGTACGACGAGACCATCGTCGGGAATCGCGCGATCTTGTCCCGCGGCAAGTGCGGCAGGACGCCCGTGAATTTCTCCAGGTACATGTACCGCTGCCGCGTGCTCGACCGCGGAGAGGAGCGCCACTCGAACACGAGGCAGCCATCCGTGCTGTCCATGAGGAGCTGCTCCTGTCGTCGTTCGAGGATCCCGCGGGTCAGGAGGAGGTAGACGAGGCCGTCCCATCCCTTCGCGGCGCGTTGCAGGCCCTTGACTGTCGTGACGAGGTCCTTCGGCTCGACAAGGTCCGAGATCGCCAGGTCGGTGAGGGAATCGATGACGACGACCGCGTCCCGCGCATTCTCATCGAGGAACGCAATCAACTCTTCCAGGAGGTTCGTCGATGGAAGATCGAACGGGTCCTCCTGATGCGTCCACGAGGCCGGGACGGCGCTGTGTCGGAAATAGGCGGCCGAGAAATCCTTGAACACCGTCCGGTCGCGGAACGCTCGATAGTACTCTCCGTTGAAAGAGGTCGCGAGCTCCTGAAGGATGATTTCCTTCGAACGGGAGAAGGTCACGTAGCAGACGCGCTCCGGGAGTTCGGAGTCGTCGCAATGGTCCCCGAGGTAGTATCGGCGCGCCTCCGGGCGCTCATGGACCAGGGCCGTCTTCGAGGCCGCCGTGTAGATGTACTCTTGCATCCCCGCCCCGATGTCTCCCAACAGCAGGATCGTCGATCCACTGGGGAATCCGCCATTCACGATGCTGTCGAGATCCGCGATGCCGGTCGGCACCTTGCGGACCCGCATCGGTTCGGTCGGAGCCGGCAGAGCGTCGAGGCTGAAGACGGCGCTCTCTCTCGTTAGAGCCATCCCAATCGGATGCACGAATCCCGCTCGGGCCCATAAAGCACTTTTGTAAAGGGTCGATCCGAACGACGGATTCCGGCGCGATGCCGACTTGCCGGGGTTCCTTCGGCTCACCGACTTTCATCCAATCGGATGAATAAATTAAGAGCACAGGATGGAGCGTTCGAATGGCGCCGACGTCCGCCCACACGTCCATCGTGCGTCCGAACCCTTCATGGGGTCGGTGATTATCAGGTCCCGATAGCCACATCGTCACGTTGAAGTGGCCTACCCACGCTGGCATGGCTGCCGGAGGGAACTATGGCGAAGGTTCGAAACCCCCTCGCGGGCTTCGGAATCACGATTGCGTCAGCCCTCGGCTTCTCCTTCTTCATGTGCGTCCCGATCTTGTTCTTGCCGCAGGCGGAACTCGTCTACTTCTACCTGCCTTTCGCCCTGTTCGGCGTCGGCGCCTTCGCCGGCCGGAGCGGGTTCCTCGGGACGCTGGGCTTCATCGGGGCGACGATGGGCGCGTTCCTCGGCGTGTACGCGTTCCAATCGGTCTTCCTCCCGCAAGGCTGGCCCCTGTGGTTCTCGGACTGGGCAATCCTGATGGACGCCGCGTTCGGAGCCTGCTGCGGCATTGGGGGCCTCGCGTCCGGCAAGCTCGGCCTGCGACGGATCGAGCGCATGTCGGAGACGGGCCTCAAGATGCGCCGTTGCCTCAAGTGCGGGGCGAAGGTCGGCATCGCGGCCCGCAAGTGTTGGTCGTGCCGGGCCTACTTGCCGCCGACCGGGTAGCCAGTTCAGATCTTCTTCATCCGTCCGAGGATCGGCTCGTAGATCAGGCCCTTGTCGAGGAGCGCATTGATCGACTCCTCGAGCGAGTCCTTCGATACGCCTCGCGTCGTCGCGGTCTCGAGGATCCCTTCCCACGGCGCCCCCTTGCCGTCCGCGTCCAAGGCCGCAATGATTTCGAGGACCTTGCCTTCCGATTCATCCGCCTCGCGGCTCGGTTCCGCCTTGGTCGGCCGCGGGGCGTCGACGGTCGGCTCGCCGGGCGCGATCGGCTCGCGGTACTCCGGGAGCAGGTACCGCAGGCCCTCGGCGAGCATCGCCATGTAGCGGGACAGGTCGACCTTCCCGTAATGGTTCACCGCCTGGACGATCCCGTCGGCGATTGACTCCTTGACGCCGACCTTCACGAGGCCTTCCTTCGTCGGCGGGTCCATCTTCTGGGCCTCCGCCATCGCATCGAGGCGCTTCTGGAGCGACCGGCAGGCCTCGAGGATCCAATAGTCCCGGACGCTTTCGTCGACGGACTTGATCACTTCCGGGCGGATCGAGGTGTACGTCGTCCCGGGTTGCGGCGAGTAGATCCGGCTCTTCCCGACGATGGCCCCGAAGACGGGAGGCTTGAGCTTCGACAGCGCCGAGGCGGCCTCCGGCTGGTACTGGCCCGCGTACACGTGGAAGGTGCCCGTCGGATCCGAGACGCGGGCGCGCCACATCGGCTGCCCGTCCGTTCCGACGTTCTCGACGTCCGTGATGACGCCGACGACGAAGACGCGGTTCACCTTGGCGCCGAGGGGCGTGACGATGTACGACGGCGGACGCTCGCCGGTGCCCTCGGTCTCCAGGTTCGCGTCGTTGTACTCGGAGGCGAAGAGCCGCCAGGCCACCTCGCGGATCACGCGGATCCCTCCAGGCCCTCGAGCATCTCCCGCGCCTCCGCCTGCACGTCGACCTTGAGGAGCTTCGCCGATTCCACGATCATCATGAGCCCGTAGTCGTCCGAGGTCACGTTCCCGCGGGCCTCGATCGGCTGGGCCACCAGGATGTCCGCGAGCTCGTCCCTCACGACGTCGGTCGACATCGCCTCCTTCGCGGCGGCGATGCACGCCTCGAGGGACTTGTCCAGGAGTCCCTCCGTCAGCTCGCGGTCGAAGACGGCGGTGAGGGCGCCGGAGCCATCGTCCAGGACCGCCTTCACGCGGAGGTCGGGTTCGCCTTTGACCTCTCCATGGAGGCGGCACGCCCCCTTCCTCAGGACGCGGCGGCACTCCGGGCAGCGGTACACCAGGCCGGAGCCTTCCCGGAGATCGATCAAGATGCCGCGGACCGTCACGTCGGCGGCGCCGCCTCGCTCCGCGAGGTCCTCGATCCACATCCGCGGACTGACGTTGAGCCGCTCCGACGGAGGCAGCAGGTCCGGCTTCAACCGGGTGATCGTCGCCCGCTCGTCGAAGCTCACCTGCGGGATGCCTCGCCACGTCTTGACGTAGGCCCCTTCGACGCGGACGACCTCGTCCGGCTTGAGGGAGAAGTCCTTCCAGGCGCTGAACTGCGTCTTGCCAGTCTCGTCCGCGAGGACGCCGGAGAAGACGGCCTTCGCGGCCCCGTCGACCTCGACCTCGCGCCGCTCGACGGACAAGATGCGCGCGGTCACGGCGACGTTCGACGCACCCTCCCGCAGGTCCGCGACGCGGACCGCCGTCGGCTTGCCGACGTACGGCTGGCCCGCGCCGGGCTTGAATTCCGGCAGGGCCGTCGGGGATTCCTTGGCCACCGCGGTCCGGATGCCGAAGTTGACCTGGACCTGGCCGCGGTATTCCTTCGTGTACGCGTTCTGCACGCGGACCACGTCCCCCTTGGCGAGGGGGACGGGAAGGGGCTCCCACGCGGTGAAGGGGATCGTCGTCGTCGGATCGCCGAGGATGCCGTACAAGATGCGCTTCGAGCCGCCTTCGACGGTCACGTCCCGCTCGTTCACACTCACGATCCGGGCGAGCAGGTTGACGCTCTGCTCTCCGGGCATGAGCTCCCGCAGGGTCTTGCTGATCCCCGTCGTGAGGGTCGCGGGGTTCCCGCCGTGCTTCTTAACGATCGACCGCTTCGCCGTGTCCAGCGACACGCGATAGACGTTCAGGTAGCTCGACAGCTCTCGCTCGATCTCTTGCTCACTCACTTTGTTCCCAAGCGCCCGGGTGATGTCATGGACATGGGGCGCCAACTCCTCTTTCACAGAACTCACGTTCCTGAGGCGTGTCTGTTTCTCGCCTCGTCCCTCCGGACGATTCCGTCCTATAAAGGGGTTCGGACGGGTGGACGAAAGTACTGCCGGCGGCGGTCCGTGCGGAAGGTTCATTCCCTATCTTCCGTATCTTTCGACCGTGGACACGGATGAGATGATGCGGGCGGTCCTCGAGTTCCTCCGGACGGCGCGGGAACTCGCTCCGATCAAGGTGCAGCGCCCCTGGGGGACGGTCTACCGCGATGATCGGTTCCCGTTGATCCATCAGGCGAACCTCGCCTGGGTGTCGGCCGTCCCGGATGACGGTCCGGAGCCGATCTTGGCGGACATGGATCAGGCCTTTCGCGGCACCGCGATCCGCCATCGGGCCCTCCTGTTCGAGGATGCGGAACGAGCGTATGCCGTCCAGGAGGAATTCATCCGTCGCGGATTCCGCCCGACCGCGGAACTCGCGATGGCCAAGGTCGGCCTGCCCGATTGCATCGTGAACCGCGAGGTGGAGATTCGATCCGCGGCGGAGGGCGAGGCCGCCGAGGGATTCCGGTCCGTGATGCGGGCCACGGATGCCGCCTTCGGCCATCCTCCCGAGGTCCTCGAGCAAATGTGGGGACTCCGCCAGGACTGGGCGCATCAGGTCGGGATGCGGCCGTACCTGGCCACCCTGAACGGCGCGCCGGCCGGGACGTTCAGCGTGTGGCCCCGCGGGATCTTCGCCTGGATCGACGACGTCGCGACCCATCCCGATTTCCGGATGCAAGGCGTCGGCCGCACGATGATCTTCGAGGCCTGCAAACGGGCGGCCGAGGCGCGCTGCGAGTGGGTCGTCCTGATCTCGGACCTGTTCGACACCCCGCAAGAGATGTACAAGACGCTGGGCTTCGAGCCGATCGGCGAGGTCCGCGGCTTCCTCCGCGAGAGCGGATGAGGCCAGGTCGGTCGACGGCCGTTCGGGGAAATGTTATAGTTAAACAACCATAACATCCGAATCCTTCTTAGCCGCTGCCGGTGGTCGCCCCTCCGATGGACTTGGGCCTGCGCGGCAAGGTGGCCGTCGTCGCGGCCGCGAGCCAAGGGATGGGCCTCGCGACGGCCCGGGCGCTCGCGCAAGAAGGATGCAAGGTCGCGATATGCGCCCGAAATCAGGCGCCTCTCGAAAAGGCCGCAGCCGCGATCCGGAAGGATACCGGGGCGGAGGTCTTGGCCGTCCGCGCGGACATGTCCCGGGCGCCGGACGTCGACGCGTTCGTGAAGGCGGCCCTCGCCTCCTTCGGAGGCGTCGATCTCCTCGTGCCGAATGCCGGAGGACCGGCGGCCGGACGCGCGGACGCGTTGACGGACGAGCAGTGGTCGCAGGCCTTCGACTTGACGTTTCAGAGCGCGAATCGTCTCATCCGGGCGTCCCTCCCCTCGATGCGGTCCCGGGGAGGCGGCTCGATCGTCGCGATCACCTCGATCTCGGTGAAGCAGCCGGTCGACAATCTCGTCCTTTCGAACGCAATCCGCGCCGCGGTCGTCGGCCTCGTGAAGACCCTCGCGCGGGAGCTCGGGTCGGACCAGATCCGGGTGAACGCGGTGGCGCCCGGCTGGATCGCGACGGACCGCTTGTTGGACCTCATGCGGGACCGGGCGAAGCGGGAGGGGCGGCGGTTCGAAGACGTTGTCGCGGAAGGGACGCGGGAGATCCCGCTGGGCCGGTACGGGGAGCCCCGCGAGGTCGCCGACCTGATCGCGTTCCTGCTCTCGGAGCGGGCGTCCTATCTCACCGGGAACGTCATCCAGATCGATGGCGGATTGTACCGCGGCATCCACTAGGCCGCGTCACACATCCCGCTTCGGCGCCTTCGCCGGGGTGGTCGCGCACGACCAGCAGGATTGGCGGGAGACGCTGTTCCATGCGCGGCATTTGCGGCACTGCCACGTTTCCGCGGTCGGCCCGACCGAGGGACGCGCGCCGAGGCGGGCGATCGCCGCCCCACAGGACCAGCAGACCGTCAGCTCCGCTTCGTTCGTGACCGCGCAGTGGGGGCATTCCCAGCTCGGGCCGAGGAGGCGAGGCAGCTTGCGGGTGCGGAGGCGCCAGTCGATCCATGCGAACACGACGCCACCCACCAGGAGAATCAGGAGGGCGCCTGGCAGGAGGTCTTCCACGTCCGACTAGGTTCTCGGGCGGCGATGATATAGGCTCCCTGCCGCGTATCACAGATGATAGCTCTTTTCCTCGTGGATTCACTGATTGAAGGTCTCGACCTTCTCGAACGTCGTCTTGAGGTACTTGATGAGGACGTCGCGGGCCCGTCG
The DNA here is from genome assembly GCA_005878635.1 of Methanobacteriota archaeon. GTDB lineage: Archaea > Thermoplasmatota > Thermoplasmata > RBG-16-68-12 > RBG-16-68-12 > RBG-16-68-12. The sequence goes on from VBLS01000170.1 coordinate 25,620, forward strand.
GAGGTGGCTCTCGTACCACACGCGGACGAGGTCCGCGAAGAGCCGGTGCAGGTCGTCCATGTTCGTCTTGTCGAGCGGCTGATCGTACAGCGTGTGGATCGTCCAGCTCCGCTTCCAGCCGCTGTACTTGTAGTAATGCTCGCCCTCGGAATATTCGAACGTCACGCGCAGGTGGACCTTTCCGTCGACCTCGACGTAGTTCACCTTGAGCGCGTCGCCGACGCGGCCTTGGTCCATCGAGCGGTCGAGGAGTTGGACCGTCTGGACCGCGGCGGGGTTGAATCCGGGCCGCCAGTGCCAGTCGCCGTCGGGAAACGTGTCCGGGAACACGCCCCAGTTCGTGTACGACGGCTCGAGGGCGAAGTGCACGTTGATCTTGTTGAACCGCTTCCAGACCTTCCAGAAGTCCTCGATGAGGGTCTTGTTGAGCTCGAGCCGGGCGACGTTTTGTTCTCCGACGTCCTCGATGATTTCCCGGGTCTTCTTCTCGAGCTCCGCGTCCAGGGAGGAGAACCAATCATCCCCCTTGGCCTTCTTCGCCGCCATGGCCAAGACCCTTCTCTCCTTTGCGCCCAATGAAATATCTCGGTATATAGGTATTTGTCAGGACCACCTGGAGGCGGCGAACTAGTCTCCTCCCGCGATGGTGACCATCGCGTAGAAGGTTCGGAAGGCCTCGGGGTAGTCCGCGGCCTCGAATTCGAAATGCAATCCCGCGATACGGCGGACGGTGGGGATCATGGCCGCCCGGTCGGCTGCGTAGGTGCCTCGAAACTCGACGACCATGCGAATCGGCATCTTGGCTCGGAGCGGCGCAATAGTCTTCGCCTCTCGGAGGGCCTTGGCGGCCTCGGTCCGAATCTGTTCCCGCGCCTTCTTCGGATGCAGATTCCTCGCGGCGGTGGCTCCCGTCGCATCTTTCACCGCGACCGTGTGGACGTTTCCGATTAGCGCCTTCGCCT
>VBLS01000086.1 GCA_005878635.1 Methanobacteriota archaeon
CGTTGTTCACCCGCACCGCGATCGACTGATCGCGGAGGTCACCGAACTCGTCACGGGTGACGATGCACGGCCCAAGGGCGTTCGCCCAATCTTTTCCGGGGGCCGGGCCCATTCCGATTTTTCCTGCGGTCACCTGGATATCTCGGGCGGAGAAGTCGTTGAAGATCGTGACGCCGAAGAGGTGGCCCGGAGCCTTCGTGACGTCGATCTCGCGGCCGCCCTTCCCGAGGACGAAACCGATCTCGGCCTCGTAGTCCATCTTCGGAGAGAGGATCAGCCGCGGGCTCTTCCCGTCGAACGTCTCGAAGCGCATCGGTAGGACCTCGTCTCCCGTGCCGACAATGTTCAGATGGTTCCCGTTGTAATAGCCAGGCATCCAGTCCCACTCCGGCGGGATCGAGGTCCAGGTGGCCGCGCGAGTCCTGGCCACATGCGCCCGGAACGCCAGGAAGTCCCTGAGAAGTCGCGGCAAGATGGGGCTGCGCACCCGGACGTCTTTCGGTCGGAAAGCCCAGGGTGGCGCATCGGACTCGAACCGTTCCGCTTCCTTGACAACATGCGAGGCCCGCTCCCAAACGTCGCCCTTCAAGTCCGGGCAGGCGTCGATGAAGGCGACGGTTTCCGATGGGATCGCCGGGTCCGCGGCGGACAGGTCGACGATCCACTCCCATCGATTCCACGCTCCCGCGACCGCACCCAACCGCGGCTCCGACCCTGCGGTCGAGAAGCGCACGAGCTTCATCGCGGACCCTCCGCGAACTCCCGCCAGGATATCGGCGGTTGGCCGGACGACGCGCAGAGGGGACAGGACGACGGCGGATGGATCGGGACGTTCACCTGGAGGGTGCTATAGAATCGATCCCCCATCTTCTCTTCCGTTTGACGGACGAGATCGGCGACGCCTTTCGCGAAGACCGCGGCGGCGACCGAACGTCCGCCCAAGCGTTCCAGGAACTGAGGCAGACGCAGTCCGACGCAACGCCCCTGGAGGCTCACCCCGTTCAGGGCCAAGGCCCGGGAACCCGGAGGGACCGATCCCTCGACGAGTCGTTCTCCATACCGCCCGCTCGGCAGATACTCCCAGTATGCCGCGGGCCTCCCGAGACGAGCCGCGAGGGCCTCGGCCAGAGGCCGGACCGCGGGCTGCGCGGGGGCGAAGATAACATCGACGTCGATTCTCGTCCGGTCCGCCCAAGCGGCCATGTCGTCCGCGATCGCATCGACGAACGCCGCGGAGCGGGTGACCGGCTCGATGGCGAAGAAGCCCTTCGTGTGATTCCCGTCCGCGTCGGCAGGATACAGGAAATGGCCCGTCTCGGTGAAGGGTCGCGCGTCCACGAGAATCCGGTCGAGCGTACCGCGCGGGAATGTCCCGGAAACGAGGCGAATCGGATTCGCGGAGGTCTGCATGGTCCGGACTCCCATTACGCGGACGGCGACTCCCATCCCTCGCCCTTCGCCTCGGCATGGGGTGCAGTCTCCGCCCAGCTCAGCACGTACGAGGGGTCGCGGTGGACGAACCCGTACGTCGTGATCCGCATGCTCTCGAAGTACGTGTCGAGCATCACCGCGAGTCGGCCCTGCACCTTCCCGCGGGCCGCGAGGGAACGCTCGGCGGCCTTGCCCTGCGGGCTGTGCGGCGTCGAGCCGGGATGGAACGTGAAGGACCCTTCCTCGACGACGCCCTCGCGGGCCCCGTAGAACGGGTTGCAGAAGAACATCAGCTCGTCGGAGTCGACGTTGAAATGGGCGTACGGCGCGGGGACCTCGAGCGGATGCCATCCCGCCATCACGGGGACGAAGGAGCAAAGGGAGAAGCCGCTGTGGGGCACGTTCCCCGATTGGAACGTCTGGTGCATCGGCGGCGCAGTATGGATCTCACGGGCGATCCCGTGATGGCTCTTGACGTCGAAGACGAAGGGATAGAGGGCGCCTTCCCACCCGACGAGGTCGAACGGATGATGGCCGAGGGTGATCCGCGTGACCTTGCCTCCGGCGTGCTTCACGTCGACCGGGAACTCGCCCCGCTCATCGCGGTAAGCGGGGAGCTCCGGCGTCTCGATCTCCGTCTCGACGACGGGCGACATGAGGGTGGCCTGGCCCTCCTTGTTGAAGTAATGCGGTGCGAAGTTGATCGGATACATGGACTCGACGAGGAGGAACCAAGCCTTCGGCGAGGCCAGCTCGATCCGGTACGTCGTCCCCTTCGGCATCGCGACGTACACGTTCTTCCGGAATTTCAGGTCGCCGTACTCGGACCGGACGACGCCCTCGCCGTCCTGGACGAAGTACACCTCGTGCCGCTCCCCGTTCCGGAAGAAGGTCTCCTTCGGCATCGATTCCGTCGGCTTGGAGATGGAGAGGGTCGTGCGCGTGCCATGGACGATCGGCTTGCGGCCGCGGATCGCGTCCCCCTCGTGCGGCATGCGCCCGGTGAAGATGTGGTACGGTTGGAGGACGTCGGCCTCCGGCGGGAAGTCCGGGGCGAGGGAGAAGTCCGCCTTCCGGGGCGGCTTGACCTGTTCCGTCGGATAAGATCGGACGTGGACCTTGCGGGACCAGGCGCCGCTGAAGCCGTAGGAGCCGTGGATCTCCTCGCGGGTGAGGACCTTGGGGATGGCGTAGAACTCCGTGTGGGGGGTCGGCGGGACCGTCCCCTTCTTCACGATCAGGACCACCGAGGCGTCCTCCGATGGCCGTGATATCGGCGTCCCGGCTTAAACCCGCGGCACTTCATCGAGGCACTTGGAGCTGCGCGTACCGGATGCCGCCGCCGGCGAGGAGGACCTCCCGCTGGTACGGCCGGAGATTCAAGCGCAGGCCTACGCGGGTGCCGCGGGTTAGGTCCTCCGCCGTCGCGTCGCTGCGACCCCGGATCGCCGCGAGCATGTTCGTGACCCGCAGTCGGTCGCCTTGCTGGATCGCATCGTACTCCGTCGGATTGCCGAACGTCACGGGAGGGATTCCCGAGTTCACGAGATTGTCCAGATGGATGCGGGCGAAGCTCTTCGCGAGGACGAGATAGACGCCGAGGAACATCGGGGCGACCGCCGCGTGTTCGCGCGAGGACCCTTGTCCATAGTTGTCCCCCGCGACGATGAATCCGCCCCCGGCCTTCTTCGCCCTCGCCGGGAACGTCGAATCGACGTATTCGAAGACGTGCTCTGCGATCGCGGGGATGTTCGACCGCAGCGGGAGGATCTTGGCGCCCGCCGGCATGATGTGGTCCGTCGAGATGTTGTCCCCGAGTCGGATCAGGACCTCGCCTTCGATCACATCCTTCGGGGGATTCGCGACGGGCAGCGGGGCGATGTTCGGGCCGCGGATGACCTTGACCGAGGCCCGACCCTTCGGCGGCCGTTCGAACCCGCTCGTGTCGACCGGGTATTTCGCGGGCTCTTCCAACGCCGGCAGTTTTCCGAGATCCCGCGGATCGGCAATCTTGCCGCCGATTGCGGTCGCAGCCGCGGTCTCCGGACTGCAGAGGTACACGAGGTCGTCCGGCGTCCCGCTGCGGCCCTCGAAGTTCCGGTTGAAGGTGCGGACCGACGGACCGCGGGTCGGAGGGGCGAAGCCCATGCCGATGCAGGGGCCGCAGGCGACCTCGAGTTCGCGGACGCCCGCCTTGATCAACTTCGTCATGAGCCCGCTCGTGAGCATGAGGAGGAGCGTCTGCCGGGATCCAGGGGAGACGGCCATCGAGACCCCCGCGGCG
>VBLS01000087.1 GCA_005878635.1 Methanobacteriota archaeon
TTCGTCCTCGCGGCCTTCCTCCTGGAGGGAACCCTGACCTCCCCGATCCTGTTCGGGGCGTTCGGTCACGTACTCGGCGAGCTCGGACCGTTCCTCCTCGTCGCCCACGGCTTCCGGACGGCGGCCTTCGCCGCGTTCCTCTATCTCAGCTTACAATAGCGAAGGACGATCGATCGGGCCGCGGGAGATCAGGAAATCAGGAGCCTTTCGCCTCGACTTCGGCGAGCCACTTCTTGACCTCGTCGACCGCCCCCGGATCCTCGAGGGTCGTCGTGTCGCCGATCTCCTGCCCCGAGACGAGGGATCGGATCACGCGGCGCATGATCTTCCCGCTCCGCGTCTTCGGCAATTTCTCCGTGATGTAAAGGTCGTCCGGCACCGCGATCGCCCCGATCGCTTCGCGGACGTGTTTCTGCAATTCCTTCTTGAGTCCGTCCGCCCGCGGCTGCCCGCGCTTCAGGACGACGTACGCGACCAGGGACTGGCCCTTCACCGGATGCGGCTTGCCGACGACGGCGGCCTCGGCGACCTTCTCGTGGCTCACCAAGGCGGACTCGACCTCCATCGTCCCGATCCGGTGGCCCGCGACGTTGATCACGTCATCGATGCGGCCCATGAGCCAGAAGAACCCGTCCTCGTCCATCCTCGCGCCGTCCCCGGTGAAGTACTTGCCCGGAACCTGGGACCAGTAGACCTGCTTGTACCGTTCCGGATCGTGGTACAGCGTCTGGAGCATCGCGGGCCACGGTCGCCGGAGGACGAGGTACCCTCCCTTGTTGACCGGCACGGTCCGCCCTTGCTCGTCGACGACCTCCGCCTCGATGCCCGGGAACGGCTGCGTCGCGGAGCCGGGCTTCGTCGTCGTCGCTCCGGGGAGCGGCGTGATCAGGATCATCCCGGTCTCCGTCTGCCACCACGTGTCGACGATCGGACATCAGTCGCCGCCGATCGTCCTCCGGTACCACCGCCACGCCTCCGGGTTGATCGGCTCGCCGACGGTCCCCAAGAGACGCAGGCTCGACAGGTCGTGCCGCTTCGGATATTCGTCGCCCCACCGCATGAACGCCCGGATCGCGGTCGGGGCCGTGTACAGGATCGTGATGTCGTATTCCTCGACCATCCGCCAGAAGCGGTCCGGCTCCGGCCAATCGGGGGCGCCCTCGTACATGAAAACGGTCGCGCCGTTCGCGAGGGGCCCGTAGACGATGTACGAATGCCCCGTGACCCAGCCGATGTCCGCGGTGCACCAGTAGAGGTCTTCCTCCTTCAGATCGAAGACGTACTTCGTCGTGGTCGCGACGCCGACGAGATACCCGCCGGTCGAATGCTGGATGCCCTTCGGCTTCCCTGTCGTGCCGGACGTGTACAGGATGAACAGTGGGTCCGTGGCGTCCATCGCCTCGGGAGGACATTCGGCATCCGCTTTCGCCATCAGCTCGTGCCACCACTGGTCTCGTCCCTCCCGCATGGGCACCTCCACGCCTGTGCGCCGGAAGACGACGACGTGCTTGACGAGATCGACGTCCGCGATTGCTTCGTCGACAATCTTCTTCAGAGGGAGGACCGTCCCGCGACGGTAGCCTCCGTCCGCCGTCACGATCACGTGCGATTCGGCGTCCTCCGCGCGGTCGCGGATCGCGCGGGCGCTGAAGCCGCCGAAGATCACGCTGTGCACCGCCCCGATGCGGGCGCACGCGAGCAAAGCGATCGGGAGTTCCGGGATCATCGGCATGTAGATCGTCACGCGGTCTCCGCGCTTGACGCGGAGTCCCTTCAGCACGTTCGCGAACCGATTCACGTCGCGCCACAGGTCGTGGTACGTCAGGACCCGCCGCTCCCCCGGCTCGCCTTCCCAGACGATCGCGGCCTTGTTCCGTCGCGGCCCGCCGACGTGCCGGTCGAGGCAGTTCGCGGAGACGTTGAGTCGGCCGCCGACAAACCACTTCGCGAAGGGCGGTTCCCAATCGAGGACCTTCGACCAGGGGGCGATCCACTCGAGGGTCGCGGCCATCCGGGCCCAGAAGGCCTCGGGGTCCTTCGCGGCGTCCGCTCGGAAGGAATCGTCTCGGACTGCGGCGTCCTTCCGAAAGCCCGCCGGGGGCGGGTACTGTTCCTTCTCCTTGAGGAGGCTATCTATCGTTGCACTGGAGACGACCACGCCCAATCACCCGCGGTCCGACCCTTCTCCGGCCGACGATAGCGGTAGAGCAATTTCAGGTTAAGACGGTACTGAATCAACGTGATGGCCACATCGGAGCGCGGCGACCCCTCGGGGGAGGCTTTGGAACGTTGGGCGAACACACCTGTGCTCGTCTGTAAACATGCCCGTCTTAGCGGTGTGTTAAGTTGTCTCACGCATGGCGACGGGGGTAGGGTCAGCAGCAGGCAGGTTCGCGGGGGAAGCCCGCCGGAGCATGCGGTTCATCGTGGCCGCAGCGTCTTCGGGGACGATCATCGAGTGGTACGACTTCTACATTTTCGTGACCTTGGGTTTCATCTTGACCCCGTTGTTCTTCAAACTGACCTCGGACCCGGCCGTCAACTTCCTCGCGTTCCTCGCCACGTACGCGAGCGGATTCGCCGTCCGGCCCTTCGGGGCCATCGTCTTCGGACGAATCGGGGATCTGGTGGGGCGCAAGTATGCGTTCCTGTTGACCGTCACAATCATGGGGCTCGGTACCGCCGCGATTGCTTTTATTCCGGTGTATGACCAAATCGGCCTCCTCGCGCCCCTCGCCCTCATGACCTTGCGGTGCTTGCAGGGACTCGCGCTTGGCGGGGAGTATGGCGGCGCAGCCATCTATGTGGCCGAGCATGCGCCCGACGAGAGACGCGGGTATTGGACCAGCTACATTCAGACGACCGCGACCGTGGGCCTGTTCGTTTCGATTGCGGTGATCCTCGTGACGGACGGCGCGCTCGGTGCGGCCACATTCGCAGCCTGGGGCTGGCGAATCCCCTTCCTCCTCTCGCTCGTCCTCGTGGCCATTTCCGTGTACATCCGATTGAGGCTGCAGGAGACGCCCCTCTTCTCCCGGCTCAAGGCGAGCGGCCGAAGTTCCGCGAGACCGTTGAGGGAGGCCCTTGCGAGCCGGGCCAACTGGAAGCTGATTCTCCTCGCCCTGTTCGGCGCGACCGCGGGACAAGCGGTCGTATGGTACACCGGTCAGTTCCTTGCGCTGTTCTACATGCAGCGGATCCTGAAGGTGGACCTGTTCACGTCGAACGAGATCATGTTCGTTGCCCTGGTGCTCGCGACACCCCTCTTCATCGTGTTCGGCCGCCTTTCCGACCGAATCGGACGGAAGAAAATCATGATGGCCGGATGCCTCCTGGCCGCCGTGAGCTATGCGCCGCTATACGCCGGGATGGAGGCTTTTGGAAGGCCCCTCAACGTGCCGGTCATGATCGGCCTGGTGTTCGTCCAAGTGGTATGGGTCACCATGGTCTACGGACCCATCGCCGCGTTCTTGGTCGAGTTCTTCCCGGCTCGGATCCGATACACGTGTCTGTCCCTTCCCTATCACCTCGGGAACGGCGAGTTCGGAGGCTTCACCCCGCTCATCTTCTTCGCGGTGTATGGCGCGACCAGTGGCAACCTGTACCTCGCCCTCCTTTGGCCGATCCTCGTTCCCATCATGACGTTCGTCATTGGGATGATTTGGTTGCCAGAGACGAAAGACACGAAGATTTGGGAGGAGGTTACCCCGGCACCTGCATACGGCGGGCCAGCCTCGATGTCGCGCGCCGGGGCCGACGTGGGGCCGACAATGAAATGAGGTACCAAAAGAGAC
>VBLS01000171.1 GCA_005878635.1 Methanobacteriota archaeon
AAATTCATCCTCGTCGCGGCGTGGCCGAAGGCGATCCACCTGGGACACGGCCGCGGGGTCCTATTCCTTGATGCCCAAGCGACGGGACCGAAGCGGGAGGCACTCGAGGCGATCGCCACCGCGAAGGCCGGAGGACCGATGAACATCTACATGTCCATGATGACGGAGCCGCCCGAGGTCCGGACGGCGCGCATCGAATTCCGGTTCATCGGCAAACGGAGCCGGTTCCGCATCGGGAACCGGGTCCGCGTGGAATTCGAACCGATGCGAAACCCCGTGACCGGCGAGGACCACTTCCTGATCGGCCAGCTCCCGACGGGATTGTTCACGAAGAGCGAGGAGTTCTTCTCGGCCAAGAATTTCCGCGTCGCGGTGAACGGGTTCGAATTCAACTATCCAGGACGAAACGCGATCCTCGCCGCCTCGACGTGGCGGGGCCCCACGCCCGCGAAGCCACACGCCTGAGGCCGGTCGCGACAGCGAGGGATTCCGGTTTCGAACTATCGACCCGACTCCATTGCACGCACGTAATCGTCCCACTCCCGCGAGGTCTTCCGGACGATGAACCCTCTCGCGAACGGGGCGAACAACCGGTAGGGGCCCGTCAGGTGGACGTCGAACGTCATTTCGAGCCGAGTGCCTTCCGTTTCGGAGAACAACCGATACGTGTTGTGCGTGTGCCCCATGTTCGAGCGGGCATCGGCATCCCAACCGTCGGGCGGCCGTAAGTGTACAAGAAACCGCGCGACGAAGGGGAATGCCATGATTCCGGTCTCTTCCATTTCGATCAGGTCTCCTTCCCGGCGGATCACCTTGCGCGTGCGCAGCCGGACTCGACTCAAATCGGGGTCACTGTCCCGAAATTCCGTGCACCATGCGTAGACATCCGGCAGAGAGGCTCGAAACCGCTTCGTCACTCGGAAGAGCACGCACGCCGAATTCGCCGCTGGCACAAAAAGGCCTCGGCGTCGCCTCGAAAGCGGCTCAAGCCATGGGAGAAGTCGAGTGGATCTGGTCCCTCGAGAGCAGAATGTGGTAGACCCGCTGATCAGAGAGTTGGACGCCCACATCAAAGGGTTCCGTCATGGGCGGACCGTGCACGAAATCAGCGACCGCCGCCTGGAACGGCTTGGTCGACTTCCGGAGTCGGTGCATGAAGGGAAACCAGCGCGGCCCCTCGGCCCGGCGCGAATGGGAGACGAGGGCTTAAGCGACATAATCCGAACAGAAGGGGGCCTAAGGCGTTCTTGAATCTGCAAGGTAAAGGGCCAGGCCGAAAGGGCCCGGTGTGAGGGGACAGGTGCCACGGAACGTCGCCTCCCTTGAGGGCCGTTGTGTGCCAAAAACGTCCCCGTCCTATGGGTGGAGCGCCGTCGTGCGGAGCTCTATACCTGCGAAATCCGCGTCAATGGACAGGTAGTTTGCCAAATCTCAAGTCCGACGCCTACCGATGTCCTGTCCCATCACGAGGGCCGGTTGAACCGGTCCTCCCCTTACCCTCCTTCGCGGATCCGGTTCGAGATAGACTGGACCGGATCGAACAGTCACGGCACACCAGGATGTGTCTCTGTTCGATTCCAATTCAGGGTCCGCCTTCGATCTGGTGGCGATCGGACAGCCGACTGTCCACGGGGCATCGGGGTCGAAGCTTCATTCGCCCGCTGAGTGCACTTTATGCAAATTGTCTCTGCGCAGCCGCCCGACGAATGAGAGCCGGCGACGCGTTCGCCTAGGGGAGACGCTTTCCCTCCGAGTCGCGCGGTTCAGCTGTGCCTCTCCGCTTCTGGCGGACCCGGAGTGCCCACCAGATCCCGCCGATTGTCCCTCCTGTGACCGCGGCTACGGACGCGACCAGAATGACGGGAACCGACCCTAGCGAAAAGGTCGGCGATCCCGGCGAAGCAAGCGTGATCTCGAATCCATCGACCATCGCATCGAACATAGTATCGTACACGGACAGGTAGTCGGAGTCCACGGTCAGGAGGATCGCCCACCACCGCTCATGGGTCGCACTCACGACGAGCGCCACTTCGTACGCGATGCCGCGATACGTGTCGTGTGCGACGAACACTCTCCCCTCGTGGCCGGCAATCGTTCGAGGCGTCGCCGGTTCCGTCACAACGAGAATTCCTCCCCGCTGACGGAGCTCGCTCACGTAGAGGTCGACTCGGCCGGCCAGGTACGCCGCGCTTTCGTTCGCCGCGGCGTCCCGCCGTGCGTCGATTGATACGGTCGTCGAACCCGTCTGGTAGCTCGGTCCCCGGAATACGATCTCGACCACGGACGAGCCGACCGGCACGTTGTCGGACACGTTCCAACTGGATGGACCCAACACGCGGAAGCCCGCCGGATGGGTGTAGGGTATCAGGGTGACGTTCGGGAAAACCACCACCACGATCCGCGCGGAAGCCGTATTCGAATCGCCGATGTCCGTCCGGACCGTGAGCGTGACGTCGTAATCTCCGGCCTGGTCATACACCACGTCGACCTGGGCTCCCGTGGCCGTGGAACCGTCCCCAAAATTCCACTCGTACGCTGTGATCGTCCCCTGGTAGGCATACGAATAGCGGGCATCGAAGTGGATCGTCTGTCCCACGAACAAGGGATCGCGCGGGTGCATATCGTAGCCGGCGGTCGGCGGGGGCGGGGCGACGATCGCGGTCCATGTCGCGGCGGTCGAACCGCTATCCCAGGCAACCTCCGCGGTGATGTGCCACGTGCCGACCGGGACAGGTGGATCGTAAGATAACCCCGAGAGGATGTCGGATCCGGAAATGGAGGTCTGCAGCTGCCGGCCGTTCACCTGGATCTCCGCTCGATCGATCGTGACGATCGGGATCCCGGTCCAAACGGACGCGGAGACGTAGTAGGGGTATTCGATGGCCGTCGTATCGGGAGCCGGATTCCGGGGAGAGATCCTCGGGGCGATCGAGAACGCTCGCACCCCGTACGGGGACCAGACCAAGACGGTCTCCGTAAAGGGGGACGCGACGACGAACGAAGGCTCCTCTCCAAGGTGGACCTGGCGGGCCATGGACCCGTTCGATAGGTTGAACGCCCAGAGTCCTGACTCGTATCCCCACGCATTCAATCCGAACACCAGGTGCCGTTCCGGAAGCAGCGCGACACCGGTCGCCCCCGCATCGGTCCTGTAGTATTGGACGACGGCCAGCGTGTCGAGCGAAAGCCGCTTGATACCGTACGGGTCGAGCCCGCTGACATACATCATCCGCTCCGACCAGTCCACGACGACTCTCTCCGAATCCCCCTCGACGCCGTTGTTGCTCGCCAGGAGGACCGGCGTGTCCGTCGTAACCGAATAGCGGAAGCTGGTGACGCCTCCAGAGTGCGTATGGGCAAGCAGCTCCGTGCCGTTCGGGCTCGCGTCCAGGAACACTTCGAACGGAGCGTAGGGTTCGAAGGAGGTGATCACCGCACCGGTCGTCTCGTTGACGATGTGGACGAACGAATCGCCCTTCCCGCTCACGTAGAGGCGGTCCGGTCGGCCATGTCGTACGCTGAGCGGACTGAAACTGAGGGGAATCGTCCGGACGACGGTCCGGGCGTCAATGTCGACAAGGACCGTCTCATTGGCCCCGGAGACGGCGATATAGAGGAAGTTTCCATCCGCGGAGAAATCGATGGAGGTCGGAGACGGACCGACGGAGAGGGTTTCATTCCATCGTATCTCGCCCGTCGAAGCATTCAGGAAGAACAGGTGTTCGGAATCCAAACCGACCTGGTAAATGAGCGGTCGCCGGGGATCGGGGACGACCTCGTGGGTGCCTTGGCCGGCCAGGGCCGGCGTCGGATGGTCAGTTCCTGCGGACGAGGCAGGCACGCCGGCGCTGAGGAGCACAACGCCAATCATGATCAGGAGGAGCGTGTGCGTGGGGTCACCGCCCATCGTTCTTCGGCTCCTCCGAGGGCGTCCCTTCCGGAGATCGACGCTCCGAGTTCTTGCTCCGGTACAAGGCGACCGCCACACTTACGAGGCTGGCAGCTGCAACCACCCCGAACAGGAGGGGGCCGGTCAGCGAGTCGAGGCTTTCGGGTCCGACCCGGAAAGTGGTCGACCGTTCGGCGACATTGCCGGCGGCATCGATGGCCCGGAGCCGGACCGAATGGGATCCATCGGGGAGATCAACTGTCAGAGACGTTGTCCCGAACGACGCAAATGGCCCACTGTCGACGCTGACCTCAAATCGTGCGACTCCCGAACCACCATCTGTCGCGCTCCAAGAGATCGTCACGTTACCGGAGGAGGCGATGCCCGAAGGATCGAGACGGACGACGTTTGGCGGCATGGAATCCACGCGAATGGCAACTGAGTGGATCGCTTCGACATGGAGAGCGCGGTCGGTCGCGAAGTATTCGAGCAGTCGCTCCCCTTCGGTGAAGTTCAGAGGCGCCGAATAGTCTTGCCACGGACCGCCATCTAATCGGTCTTGGAAGCTCGCGATGCCACTGCCTTCGTCCGTGGCTCGAAGGGTGGCCGTAACCGCACTTCGGAACCAGCCGTTCTCACCGCGGATTCCCGCGAGAATCGCTGAGGAGACCGGCGGTCCCACATCGTACCCGACGGTGATGCTCCGGAAAGCTTCCGCGCCAAATCCCCCATCGTCGCCGATCAGGAGGTCGACGCCCATGTCTCCCCAATTCGTATACACGTGAGTGACGATCGCTCCCTCGGCGAACGTAGCATCGCCAAACGCCCAATGGTAGGAGATGATCGATCGCATCGAGTCGTTGGAAGCGGACGCGTCGAACGTGACGGTCTGTCTGATGTAGGCCGGCTCAGGCGAAATCGTGAACGTGGCGAAGGGAGGGCGTGTGACGGTGACGTTATGGACGGCGCCGCCCGTGAGTCCCGTGTCGTCCTGCACGGTGAGGTTCACCGTGAACGTACCAAGGCTCCCGAATGCGTGCCCGGCCCATCCGTCCGGACTCGTGTAATCGATGCCGTCTCCGAAATCCCAAGAATACGACGTGATGTTGCCGTTTGGGTCGGTCGAGGACCGTCCGTCGAAGAAGACGTACCAACCGGGGATCGGATACTGCGGTTGGAAATCAAATGAAGCGACCGGTGGGGAAGCAAGTGGTGCGGCTGGTGACGAAACGGGCGGCAGCGTCGTCGGCTTGGGGAAGGGGCCAACCTCGATCGCAGGCGTTATCAATGGCGCGACGACGACCAGGGCACTGAAAAGCATCGCCAAGCGGCCCACTTGCGTCCGGTTACGTGCCATCGTGTCTCGGCTCCTCGATCGGCGCGAGTTGCGCGGCGCCGGGGGGCCGCCATCGTCGGATCCACCAGATCGCCCCGATCGCGATGGCGGCCGCGGCAACCGAGGCCAGAATCCATGAAATTTGGTCTGACACGAAACCGACGAGGCCTCCGGCACTGGGACCTTCGGGAGGCACGGGTGCGAGCGCGTCGATGTACACGGTGGTCCCGTCCACCTGAGACGGAGTGGGGTTCGGGGAGGTTCCCGGATCGAGCATCCATCCGCCAAGGCCGAGGGGGACGATCGTCACGTTTCCGTTCGACGTCGCCGTCCCCGTCGCGCCCGCGGGAAGGTGGATGGTGACGCGTGAGTATCCGAATGGCCCATCATAGCTCAACTCTACGGTGACATTGTGGCGGCTGCCGCCGGACTCCAGATGAGACCAGTAGTCCTCGACATGCGTCTCGGTGACGTTGGCCGGGGAGAGGACGTCGCCCGCACCGTCGACCTGGTATGAAACGGACGAACGGAACGGCATGCCACGGCCGTCGATCACCAATTGGCTGTACGGGGGGCCTCGTTGGAAATAGCCGGATTCGGCGGCCCGGATGATTCGAAGCTCCGTCGAATCTGCGAAGCCGTCCCGATTTCCGTACATGTCAGCATGGAAGCGAAGTTCGGCCGCATCGTTGATCAGGGTCGACCGGATCGTCCGGCGCGTGGAATTCCAGCTCGTCACGTTCGCGTCGATTTCATTCGAGTTCGGGGTTGAATTTCCAAGCGCGAGTCCAAGCGCCGTGTCGCCCGAAATCGTGACGCGCGACGTCCGAGCGCCCGCCGCGCCGCAGCCGCTGACGAGGACGAGGAAGGTCCCCGGATAGACGGGGAAGGAAAACAATCCGTAGTTCGGGAACTGCTCAGCTGCGAATTTCGTCGACGGATCCATCAGCGCGACGGAGCCGCAACCCGATCCGTAAGGACTGGCTGGCCACGAAATCCCGCCGGAGAGGTAAGCAACGGGGCGGGACTCGAAGAGACTCGGATCGTACCCGGGGGCAAGCCACGCGGTTCGGTTCCGATCGTAGTCCGTCGAATCGACCCGTTTGGCGATCACCTCCAACGTCCAATTCGCCGAGAACGGTTGCCGACTGAACGCAATGCCGCTGAACGGCACGTCGACCGTGTAATCTCCCGGTTCGAAATGGGCTCCGTGTGCGGACTGGAAGAGGCCTCCCGCATTGGCACTGAGCCAGAGGTTCACGTAGACCACGAAGTCGCCGGCCTCCGTGACGCGAAGCGGAACGTGGACGACGAAGAAATCGGCGAGGCCGTTGCCGTCCGAGTCGACGAGAGCCACGGACGGGCCCGGCGTCCGGAAGTCCGCGGAGGGACGTCGGAATTGGCTGTAGGCATACGCTTGGGTCTGATGCGTGCGATAGTCGATTTCCCCGAGCCCTTCGACGAACAGGTATAGATCCACGGCGTAAGGCCCGTTCGCGTGAACTGTGAACAGCGGGAGGGACTCGAGGGAAAACTCGATCGCCGATGTGCCTGCGGGCAAATGTATCGAGTCCCCGAACGGGGAATCGATGTCCGCCCATCCGTCCGGTCCGTTGACGGACATCGAGGCACGGGCCATTACGATGACGTCCTTCGTCGCCGTGATGGATGTCCGCACGACGATCTGGTCGAACAGGCCATCGCCGTTCGTGTCTCGACCCTGATCTGTGATTGGGTCGGCGAATAGCGCCCACGGAGGATCGAAGGACGTCGCATCATAGGGGGAGGTCGCATACGACTTCTCCGTCCCGTACCATGCCACCTGTCCCACGTACGCCAGCCCGCGGATCCTAACCACATACGGGCCGTCGGCACCGGCCTTGCGCAGATAGGGGCCGAGGAAGGCGAAGGTGAACGTGTGAGTGCCCGCAGTGAGCGTCTTGTGAAAAGCGTCATGCAACAGGTAGGGGAAGTTCTCGTTGCCCAGCTGAGCCTCGAACCCGTACGTCCCGTTCTCCTGGACGGTCGCGGTGAAATCGATTCGCAGCTCGTCGTAGAGGTGGTTGCCGTCGAGGTCGATCCCGTAGTCGTGAATCGAGTCGCCGAACTGCGGAAAGGTGAGGGCCCTCGCCGGCGCGGTGGGCACCACCAAGATGGTGAGAATGAAAACCAGGGCCAAGAACAGCACACGGGCTCTCAGTTGCGAAGCACCCCTCCTTGACGATGGCCGGGCGGCTAGTTAATGCTGCTGGCAGCTGCGCAGCTGTCCCACTCCAGATGTCGAGGTGGAAAGTTGAGGTTCGGTCCAGGTCGTGGACCTTACTCACAGTCACGCCAATAGGCGCCACAACCTCCAAGGGGACGTCGGGTCGGTAAGCGGGTCCCCGGTGACGAGCTATCGGTAGGGAACGAGACGTTGCGCCTGCGGTGGCTTTCGCGTCAGATGGTCATTGGATGTCGACAATCGAAGTGGCAATCGTCATCGGCCGGCAAGGCACGGCCGGCTGTTCTTCGTCCCGGAGGGTAGGCCCCGGACTCCTCCGGAAAGGGTAGGTTTAAGATGGATGGGTCCATGCAAACGCTTCTTCTCGTTCTTGGTAGGACGTCGGGTGTGAATGGCAAGGAACCGCGCGGTAGCGCTGGTCGGAGCGGTGCTGATTGTGCTGGTGGCCCTCCCGTCGTTGACGTGGGGAAACGCCTCCGGGTTCCTCGGTGAGACGAGGGGAAACGAGAACCAATTGACCGAAGGCCTCGTATCCTTGGCCCCGTCACAAGGGTCATGGAACGGAACCGTCGTGGCGACGATCCCGGTTGGGAACGGTCCCATTGGCGTAGGCTATAGTGGCGGGAGCGGGTACGTCTATGTAACGAACTATGAATCGAATTCAGTCAGCGTGATTGACCGGACGACCGTCGTGGCGACGATCCGGGTCGGGAATGGTCCCGCTGCCGCAGGGTATGACGGTGGGAACGGCTACGTGTACGTGGCGAATGAACTCTCGAACAACGTCAGCGTGATCAACCGTACGACCGTCGTGGGGACCGTCGCCGTCGGGAACCAGCCCGAGGGCGTAGGGTACGACAACAGAAGCGGCTACATCTACGTGGCGAACTTTGGCTCAAACAACGTCAGCGTGATCAACGGGACGACCGTCGTGGCGACGATCCCGGTCGGAATCTATCCCATTGGAGTGGCGTATGACAGCGGGAACGGATACGTGTACGTGGCGAACCAGGGCTCGAACAACGTCAGCGTAATCAACCAGACGACCGTCGTGGCCACGGTTCCAGTCGGGAACAATCCCCCTGGCGTGGCGTACGACAGCGAGAACGGGTTCGTCTACGTCTCGAACGAGGGCCCGAACACCGTCAGCGTTATCAACGGAACAACGGTCGTGGCGACGGTTCCGGTAGGGAACAGTCCCTTTGGCGTGGGGTATGACAGCAGTGGCGATGGGAACGTCTATGTCGCGAATCT
The DNA here is from genome assembly GCA_005878635.1 of Methanobacteriota archaeon. Classification (GTDB taxonomy): domain Archaea; phylum Thermoplasmatota; class Thermoplasmata; order RBG-16-68-12; family RBG-16-68-12; genus RBG-16-68-12. Next base: position 8,704 of record VBLS01000171.1, read on the forward strand.
CGGCTCGGCCACGGTCAGCGTTATCAGTAGGACGACGGTCGTGGCGACGGTTTTCGTCGGGACGGCTCCCTATGGCGTTGGGTATGACAGCGCGAACAGGTACGTCTATGTGGCCAACTTTGGATCGAGCACCGTAAGCGTGATTTCGCCGCCACCACCCAGCCCACCCGTCGTCACGGCGAGCGCCGCAGGGGACCAGGGAACGAATGGCTGGTTCACGAGTCCAGCGACCCTCACGCTGACCGCGACGGATACCGGAAGCGGTGTGAGGGTCATCACATACAGCGTGGCTGGGGGCCCGTGGCAGAACTACGCCGCACCGCTCACCTTTTCCGACGGGACATATGTCGTCAACTACACGGCGACGGACTGGGCGGGGAATACTGCCGACGTAAATACCCTGGTCCTCCGGGTAGACTCCGTGCCACCGCGTATCGACGCCTTTGAGAGCGGGACGGTCGGGGCGAACGGATGGTTTACGAGTCTCACGATCGTTTCTCTGAACGCCTCCGACAACGGCAGCGGCGTTCAGCGCCTTAGCTACCGGCTGGATGACGAGGCCACGGAGGACTACTCGGGCCCAATCACGCTTTCCGAAGGCGTCCGCTTTATCAACGCCACTGCGACCGACGTCGCGGGCAATATCGCTGTGGACCCGATTGAAGTCCGTGTCGATGTGACTCCGCCCGTCCTACAACCGAAGGCCCTCCCCCCGACGGTGACCACGGGTAGCGTGACCATGTCCTGGTCCGGGCACGACAACACCTCGGGGATTTCCCGATATGAGGTGTCCGTGGACGGTGGGGCGCGGCAGGGCGTCGGCATGAACACTTCATTCATTGTCAGCCTCCCCGACGGGTCGCATACGATCACGGTTTGGGCAGTTGATGCCGCGGGCAATAACGTGTCCCGGTTCGTGACCTTCCGCGTCGACACGAACACCTTCAGTCCGAGCGGCCCCTATGCGAAAGGGCTTACGTACGGCATCATCGTAACCGCTGCGGCGGTGGCCGGACTCTTCCTCTGGAGGCGTCGAAGGCGGGCCAGCCCCCCGCCTGCATCGCCGCCTCAAGGGGGCGGGGCCTGATCGTGTTCGCGGGTATCTAATCTGGGCGAGCGTGGACGCGCCCCCGACTCGCGCTGCATTCGTGCAGAGCACGTGGCCAGTCCCGACTCGGAATACTGAAAAGAGAGCCAATGAATCCCCACCTCGGCCAAAACCGAGTGCTCCCTGTCGACAACACCTCTTTCCGTTGCGGTCATTAACGAAAAGTTCCGAATCGAAGGCACAGTCTTCGCGCAGTCGCAGCGACACGATGACCGACGGCGACCCGCCTGCCATCAGATCGCTTATGTAAGTCGACGACAAAGACGATTCCCGATGCAGCGATTCGAATGAAACGGCAGGAATATGGGTCGGTCGGTCATACCGATGGCAAGATGGCGGCCTCGGATGCGCGGGCGCGAACGTTCGTCCGAATTCTCGTTGCCGTCGGCGTATCTGGTCTTTCTGGTGAGGCCGCGCTCGTGGCCTTCGTTCTCCGTTCCGGGGCCTGGGGGGCAATGACCTTGGACCGCTTGTTGGGGGAAATTGCTCTGGCCGCAGTCGTGTACGGACTTCTGTTCGGTGTCGTGATCCTCGCTCGGCTCGCACCTGGGTTCGCGTTTCCGCCCCCGCCCCTCCACCAAAGGCCGCAGAGGCTCGGGATGAGCCCGAGGTTCTTCCGAATTTTCCTTGCGCTGCTTACGGTTCCTGCCATCATGCAGGTGACATTCCTCGTATTCGGTTCGTCCACTCCGTTGGAGACGGCGCGAGGACTCCTCCATTGGTACCCAATTTCTGGCATGTTGGCCGCGAGCGTGATCGATGCCCACGCGGTCCTCCAGTGCAGGACGGCCTCACGTCAAGGCTCGTGACGCTAGTTCTGGCTGTTACGTAGTTGTCCCGCGTGTCGAGGACAACTGGTAGGCCAGCCGTACTCGCCGACTGGCCGAATCCCTTGAGAATTCGAACGGCCAAATTTCGTGCGCAGACCTCGGATTTGAGTCGAACTAGAATGTCAAGGTCTGGGACTTCAGCAGCCAGGATCGGCCTAGCTGCCGGATTCATTGCCAAGACTGGGCCACTGCAAAAGCGGCGGTCAAGAATGCGTCCCGCCAGGAGGCGGATTTCCCACGGGTGTCTGTGTGAGCAGCGACTCATCCTTTGTCTATGTCGATAGATAGTGGGCCTCAGTCGAGACGATAAGCAGGTCGAAATGCGGAGCATGGCCCCTGCCCATTCTTTCGAGGCATCGAGGAATTGGAAGAAACGAGTCACATATTCCTGGGGAAGGGTTCGCGTCGACAGGAGCAAGAAATGTGTCGAGGGAAAAGGAAGGAGGCCGAGGAGTCCATCCACGAAAGGCTAGAGCTCGCGGGAATGCGGATCCACCGGGGTTGGGGATTTTTCGTCTTTCGAAACGGCTGGTTTCGACCAATCGGAGTACCAGGGTACACTCCGAATCGAGCAGCCTGACAAATCCTTTCCGAACTCCGCTGTGCGACACGGGCGATCACCATAGCCACTACGGAACCTGATCAACGCCAGCCTTGAAAGACCTACGAGGCTCCAGTAGAGGATGTCGAGAATCGGGGCTACCCTTTCGACCTGGGCTTCTGTCCAAGGTGCGCGGCCTCAAGCAAGAACCACATTGCGATGAGAACGAACGCGAGCGCGTTGAGTCTCGGACTTATCGTCGCGAGCGTGCGTGACAACGGGAACCACGCGACGAGGGTGATGATCGAGAGATAGAACAGGTACGTGTGGGGCAACTTCGGGAACAGGGCATGACCCCTCCGAACCCAAATTAAGGCAAAGCCAAACAGAACCCATCCTCCATATGCGAAAACATACACCCAACCGTAAGGGACGCCCCACGCAAAAAGGACAAGGAATGGGTACGGGAATAGAGCGATCGCGACAATACGGGCCGCATCCAGAATTCGATCTCTGGTTCGACGCGGAGCTTGAGCGGAGAGTTCTGAGTGAGACATGCCAATCCAGCGTTAGAATGGAAGAAATCGCGCCACTCCTCCCCCGGCTGACGGCGGGGAACCGAGAAAGTAAGACTCCGTCTGACACCCATTAATCGCGACGGCCAGTTCAAGCAGGAGGCATCCAAGGCACAGAACACCTGGCACCCAATTCTTAGTAACGATTGTGCCACCACAAAATATCCCACAAATATCGCAAACACTCGGCTCGCCTCGCAAAAAGCTCGTGCACACGTCGAGGGCATCCATTGCTTGTTCAGGATGGAGGGTACCATAGGCGAGTGCTAGCATACAAGCGCAGTCTTCTCCCACTTTTCCGGCAACACATGTCCAGTCTACTCCCGGCATTCCAATGGTCGGGATGTATTCCGTGGACATGGTACCCCTCCCGCCACCACCGCCTCCCATCGTTGTACGCATCCTGCCAGACGGATCACTACGGCTCGCAGGGTTGTTGCCTACGTACGCGTAGCGGTTGTATCCACCGCACAATCCGATGGGATCGGATGTTGTGAATCGACCTGCGGATTGGTCGTAGTAGCGGCTACGGTAATACATTATCGAACCATCGTTTTCCCGCGAAGCATAGCCATACGCGTTCCCAGGTCCGGTCTGTCCGCGGACTACGCCGAATGCGTCGTATCGATAGGTCGAGAGAGTCACTCCTACCGAATCTGTCAGCCTGGTGACGCTTGCCAGGGCGTCCTCACTATATGAGGACCAAGTCGTAGTCTGATAACCCAACATCTCGTCGACGCCGATGCCGTGGACATACGTGGTCGTCTTGGACCCGCATCGTCCAGACGATGCGATGGACGAGGTGCGTGGGGTGTTAAACCGGCTTGTCAAGGTGGCACCTAGAAACTAGGGGTCCATTGAATCGAAATCTAAAGGTAGAGAGCGCCGTCGTGCGGATTCGAACCGCAGACCACCCGATTAACAGTCGGGGGCTCTACCGGACTGAGCTACGACGGCCCGCGCGGCCATACCGGCGAGGGACTCAAATAGATTCTCATACCCAAATTCCAACGAGGAATTTCGCGAAGGGCTTTGAGGGCTAGCCCGTGCGCACATGGATTGTCCATGAGGCTGTGGCACCGGGTCGCCTCACAACCCTTAGATAGCTCATGGGATGGTGGGCCGGAATCATGCTTGGCATGAAGCGAATCTTCGCGCTTCTGGGCCTCGCGATCGGCTTGATCGCAGCGGCTTTGATGTTGTCCGCTTCCGCCCGCGGCTCCGTGTACATCTTGGGCATCCTCGCGGGCCTCGGACTGCTTTACGGCAGCTACCTGATCTTTCGAGGGAAGACTAGTCTCCTCTTCGGTTGGGCCAAGACGCGGACCGGCGCGCTCATCAACCTGGTCCTCGGCGTGGCGACCCTGCTGATCCCCGGCGGCGTCGGAGGGACCGCGTCGATCCTCGCCATCGTGAGCGGTGTCCTCGGATTCCTCGCCGCGTGACGAGGTCAGAAGGCGCCGGATTAACCGAGCGCCTTGCGGAGTTCCTGGACCGTTGAGGACATCGAATCGAGGACGCTCTTCAGGTAGTCGAGGAATTCTTCCAGCTTGTCGGTCGTGACCGCGCCTTCGGGGGACGGCTTGATCAAACCCTCCTGCTCCAGGATTCGGAGGGAGTAGCGGACCTTGTGCTGCGGGAAGTTCAGGAGCTCGGAGAGGCGGATGA
>VBLS01000088.1 GCA_005878635.1 Methanobacteriota archaeon
AACGAGAACGTCCACAACATCGCGGTGTGCAATTTCTGCGTCTTCCACGAACGGTTCCGGGAGGAGATCGCGAAGAACGTGACGATCGCCGGCAACCCTCTCGCCTGCTTCCTCCTCGCGACCCGCGGCTGGAGCGGCGAGACGAAGATCTCCTCCAAGAACGTCGTCCAGGTGAACATCAACGAGGACCACGTCCGCGCCCTCCTGCGGAATTACGAATGCGTCTACGCCCTCGTCGTGCGGGGAGCGCGCATCAAGGGAGAGCGCTGAGATGCCCGCCGATGCGCGGATCCAGGAGAGCAATCCGTTCGTCGAGATCGCGACCCACCTGTTCCTCGAGGACCTCGCGGGGAAAGTCGGGGTCGCGGGCCTGAACAACTACCTCGTGTCCCTCGCGAAGAACCTCGCCACGGCGATGCCCCGGGAGGAATACGCGTCGTGGTCGGAATTCCTCGGGGCCCTGCGGGACGGCCAGTCGACCCTGTCGACCTTCGAGGAGGTCCGGCCGGTCACGGAGCGGTGTATGACCTCGATGCGGTCCCCGTTCGAGCGGGGATGGCGGGAGTACGCGAAGCGCGTCGGCACCTTCGCCCCGGTCCACCGCGAGGTGGCGGAATATTACAATCACAAGGTCCGACCGACCGCGGTCACCTCGGTCCACATCGTGCTGCATACATTCCGCGAGGCCGCGGCGGCGCGCATCCGGGTCGGCGAAGAGGCCGTCCGGTACGAGCCCGTCGCCTCGGCGTGGGTCGACGGGGCCACCCAGCTCCCGGAGGGCGCGAAGCTGGAGTCGCTCCTCAAGAGGGCGGGCATCAGCCACACGAAGCTCGGGATGCTGCTGCGGAACCACTCCGACGTGTGGCTGTTGGAGCCGTTCTGATCAGGGCCGGCCGCGGCGTCGCATCGCCACGGTCACCAGGAAGGCGGGGATGAAGACCCCAATCCCGATGAGGACCGTCCAACCGGTGCTGAGCGGCGGGGTCCCCTTGTAGAACAACTGCGACACGACCGATTCCCCGCGGGCCGGATCGATGACGCCGTTCCCGTCGAGGTCTGCCTCGATCCGCACCGTGTGGGTCCCGGGGATCAGGCCGGCCGGGAGGTAATTGAAGGTGGCGGTCGCATCCTGACTCGCCCCAATCTTCGGCAGCGTCTTGGTCCCGACCGCCACGTCGTCCACGAGGAACCGAACCGTCACGTTCACCGCCGCCGTCGACCCGCCGTTGTGGAAGGTCGCGCTGAGGACAATCGGCGTCACGACGACGATCGTCTGCTCCACGCTCGTGTTCTCCACCGCGCCGCCCGCGCCCGCCGACACCTGGACCACGAGCGTGATCGTCTGGTCCTTCATCGGGGCCGTCACGTTCACGCGGACCGTCCGGTTCGTCCCGGTGGCGGTCGTCGGATTGGATTGAAGGGGCAACCCTCCCGTTAGGTCCGAGCCGGTGATGTAGTACTTGACGGTGTAGTTCGCCGGCCCGGCAGGGCCCCCGACGATGGACACGTTGAAGGCTGCGGGCAGTCCCGCGGCGATGGCCGGGGGGCCGCTCACGGTGGCGAAGATCGGCTCCTGGGCCGTGGCCGGGGCGACCGCGAGGACGAACGCGCCGAGCAGGAGGAGACCGATCGCGAGGGGACGCGGGGACAGGTCATCGCCTCTTGCGGGTCAGGTAGACGCCGACGGCGATCGCGGCCGCCGCACCGATCGCGACCGCGACGAGCGGGGCATTCAGGGGCGCCGTCCGCGTGATGTCCGGCCCCGTCACGGTGACCGTCCCGGGAGCGAGGTCCGGCAGGTCGAGCGTGAACACCTTGTTCGCGGAGACCGCGGGAGAGTCTTGCGCGGAAACCACGAGGACCACCGTGGCGCCGCTCGACCCGGAGGTCGATGCCGCGCGGAGGCGCACGGTCGCGGTCTGGTTCGCATCGACGGTCACGTTCCGAAGGAGCGTGCCGTCCAGGGGCCCGCTCGCGGCGCCAAGGGAGACGGTCCAACCGACCGCCGCGACCTCGTTCGGGTTCGTGACTTCCACCTGCACCGTCTCGAGGGCATTCCCTTCGTTCTTGACGTGGAGCGTGTAATTCAGGAAGCGGCCGTCGAAGGCCGCGGTCGTGGAATCGAGGCCGACGGAGAGGCCACGGACGCGCGTGATGTTCACGTTCACGATGACGTCGCCCGCATTGCTCGCGTCGGTCGTCGATGTCGCGACGATTCGGAGGCTCGGGTGGTTGACGAGGGCGTTCGTCGGGCTCACGATGACGACCTGGACGGGCACGGAGGTCGCCCCGCTCCCGAAATTCAAGGAGAGGGAGCTCGGCGAGAAGGTGAACTGCCAGTCGGCCGGCGTCCCGTCGAGGCGGAAGGTGTCCGCGACGTTCCCCGTGTTGCGTACGAGGATCGTATAGACGACGGAATCCCCCGCCGCGATCTCCCGGCGCTGGCTCGAGTCCCAGCTCATCGTGACGGAGCGGGACACCGCCTTCACGAGCGAGAGGACGACGTTGGAATCCACGTCGAGGGTGAGGGAGGTCGCGCCGCGGTAGGTGACGGAGATCCCGTTCTCGGTGACGGCCTTGGTCGCCGTGATGCTGTAACCGGCCTCCGGCAGGAGGGCCTGGAACCGTCCGTCGGTCCCGGCCGTGAGATCGAGCTGGGCCGAGGAGGCGATCGCGATCGAGGCCGAGGTCGGGGCCCCCAGCGGATCCGAGACGACCCCGGACAGGAGGAACGCGGCCGACAACGGGACGTCGCGATCGAGGGTTGCGGCGTGGGCGACGCTGATCCGTGCGAAGAACGCGACGGAACCGAAGGATCGCCTCGCGTAGACGTCGTAGGTGCCGGGCGCGAGCGTCACGGAGTAAAGGCCGTTCGAATCCGACGCAGCCTGGGCGGTGATCGCGCCCCCGCCGCGGGCGGTGAAGGTGATCTGCGCGTCGACTCCCTGGCCCGACTGCGTCGTGACCCCGGTGAGGGTCGTGTTGTCGAGCGTCCTCACGGCGTTGAGGTCGAAGGGGAGGACCGACGCGCCGGTGGAAACCGTCACGGTCCCGGAGAACGTGTATCGATAGAACCGCGGGGCGCCGTTCTCCGTCACGCCCGAGGTGCCGTTCAGGGAGACCGAGTAGT
>VBLS01000089.1:0-3941 GCA_005878635.1 Methanobacteriota archaeon
GTCATGCTCGGCCGATCGCTCCGCGACCTGGCCCTCGTGGGAGAGGCGAGGCCGGACCACGTCGCGGTGAAGGCGCCCGTGTTCCCGTTCCAGCGCCTCCCCGGTGTCGACACGATCCTCGGGCCGGAGATGAAGAGCACCGGAGAGGTGATGGGGATCGACCGATCCCTCGGACGGGCCTACTACAAGGCCATGCTCGCGGCAGGCAACGCGCTCCCGACGGAGGGGGCTGTCTACATGACCGTGCGGGACGAGGACAAACCCGCGATTCTCCCCGTGGCCTCGCGGCTCGCGAAGGTCGGCCTGCAGATCTATGCGACCCGGGGGACCGCTCAATTCCTCCGGGAGCACGGCGTCGATGCGAAGACCGTGTACCGGATCAGCGAGAACCTTTCCCCGGATGCGTTGGGCCTGATGCGCCGCGGGGAAATCCGGTTGGTCATCAACACGCCCACGAACTCGACGGGCGCCCGCCGAGACGGATACATGATGCGGCGGCTCGCTGTCGACCTGAACATCCCGTTCATCTCGACGATCCAGGCGGCGGAGGCGGCCGTGCAAGCGATCGAGGAGGTCCGCTCGGGCGACTTGGATGTCGTGCCCCTCCAGGAGTACGGCCGTGCGGCGCGAAGGAAGAACTCAAAGATTTAGCGCACGTTGGAAATGGCGGTCCGTGCGCCTCGGCCGGTTTCTTGGACCCGGCTTCCTCCTGGCCGGGCTCGTTGCCCTCGCGGTAGCCGTCGCCCGCAACGAGGCGAGTCTCGCCTTGGTCTTCGTCGTGCCGGTGGTCATCGCCTCGGGCCCGCTGGCGGTCCTCGGGATCCTCCTGATTTTCGTGGGATTCTTCCTCACGTTCCTGTCCTGGTCCGCGGGACCGATGCCGCCTCCGCCCGCCGGACCGACCGAGGTTCCGAGCGGCGCTCCTCCCGAGCCCGCTCGATCGCGTCGCTGGGGCGGCGTCCTGTTCCTCGGCCCCATCCCGCTCGTCTTCGGCTCCGATCCCGAGATGACCCGCATGATGCTGATCCTCGGCGTCATCCTCTTCCTCGCCCTCCTCGTCCTGACGATCGCGCTCTTTCTCTTCTGACGTCTTTTTATTCCTCGGCCGCATCCGCCGCGACGCGATGAAGATCCTGATCACCGACGGCCTCGATCGGACTGCGGTCGAGATTCTCCGGAAAGGGAACGATGTCAACATGCGCGATTTGGACGGGAAGGGGCTCCTCGCGGCGATCCCCGAATACCAGGCGCTGGTCGTCCGCAGTCGGACCAAGGTCACCAAAGAGGTCCTCTTCCGCGGGGCGCGACTCAAAGTCGTCGGCCGCGCCGGGGTCGGCGTCGACAACATCGACGTCGACGAGGCGACCGTCCGCAAGATCGTTGTCGTGAACGCGCCGACCGCGAGCACGGTGAGCGTCGCCGAGCTAGCGATCGGTCACATGATCTCGCTGCTGAGACATCTTCCGGAGGCGGACCGGTCCGTCAAGGCCGGAAAATGGGAGAAGTCAAAATTCGAAGGTCGAGAGCTTTTTGGGAAGACCCTCGGGCTCCTCGGCTCGGGACGGATCGGCGCGGAGGTCGCCAAGCGAGCTCAGGCTTTCGGCATGCCGGTCATCGCCCACGATCCGTACCTGCCGAAAGCGGCCGCGTCCGCCGCCGGAATCCGCCTCGTCGACAAGGACGCGTTGTTCCGGGACGCGGACGTCCTGAGCATCCATGCCGCACTCACGCCGGAAACCCGCGGGCTCGTCGGCGCGCCGGAACTCGCGAAGATGCGGCCGAACGCGATCTTGGTGAACTGTGCGAGGGGTGAGATCGTCGACGAGCGAGCGCTCGCCGAGGCCCTCCGCGCGAAGAAGATCTCCGGCGCCGCGATCGATGTCTTTGCAACGGAACCGCCTTCCGGAAGTCCACTCCTAGAAGCACCGAACGTCGTCTTCACGCCGCATCTGGGGGCCTCGACCTCCGAGGGGCAGTCGAGGGCGGGCGCCATCGTCGCCGATCAGGTGTTGAAGGTGCTCGCAGGGAAGCGGCCGGAGTTCGTCGTGAACCCGAAAGTCTACGGCTGATGCGCGAGGGCCCGTGCCGCGTCCCGGAGATTCAGCTTGTGTGATCGGGCGTAGTCGCGAACCTCGGCGACGATCGCGACGTACTCCGCGAAGCTCCCTCCCAGGGTGCGGACGGCCCGGCCGAGGGCCTTCTCGAACGGCTCGTTGTGGCGGGTCCGCAAGGCTTCCTTGAGGATCTTCGAGCGCGCGTCGGAGGCCACTGCGTTCCACTGCCGGATTCAAGCGCCTGGCGCTTCGATGTTCACGTCGGGGTCTCGCACACCTTGAGGAAATTGCGGAAGATGTCCGAGCCAAATTGCGTGTGCTCGACCTCCGGATGGAACTGAAGGCCGAACAGAGGTCGCTCCCGATGCCGCATCGCTTGGACGCTGCAGTTCGGCGAGCTCGCGAGGGCCGTGAAATCGGGAGGCAGCACGGTCACCTCGTCGTTGTGGGACTCCCAGACCTCGAACCGGTCCGGGAGGCCGTCGAAGAGGACGTCGGGATGGTGGACCTTCAGGACGGACTTGCCGAACTCCGGGACCTTGGCGGGGGCGGCCGCCCCTCCGAGATGGGTCGCCATGAACTGGTGGCCCGCGCAGATTCCGAGGATCGGGCCGGCGAAGGCGTCGAGGTATTCGCCGTTCTTCCCCATCTTCTCCGGGTCGATGCCGACTCGCGGCGCGCCGCCCGACAGGACGAGGCCGTCGAGGCCTTGGAGGTCCGACATCGGCGAATCGTTCGGGACGATCTTCGTGTCGACTCCGAGGTACTTCAGGACCCGCCATTCGCGGTGGGTCCACTGGCCTCCGTTGTCGACCACGTAGACGCGCATGGGGTTCCCGTAGCGACCGGACGACAAAAAGGTTTCCTCGCGGCGGACGCCTCACTCCCATTCGATCGTGGCAGGGGGCTTGTTCGAGACATCGAACACGACGCGGTTGATGCCGGGCACCTCGTTCGTGATGCGGGTCGAGATCCGATCGAGGACCTCGTGCGGGATTTTCGAGTACACGGCGCTCATCCCGTCGATCGAGTCGACGGCCCGCACGGCGATCGTCTGACCGTACACCCGGAGGTCCCCGTGGACGCCGACGGTCTGGATCGGCAGCAGCACCGCGAAGTACTGCCAGGGGAGGGGGACCCGCTTGGCCTTGGCCGCGGCCTCGATCTCCTCCTCCACGATGGCGGATGCGTCCCGGACGAGGGCCGCCTTCTCCGGCGTCACTTCGCCGACGATCCGGACCGCCAGGCCGGGACCGGGGAACGGCTGTCGCTCGGCCACGCGCACGCCCAAGGCGCGGGCGACCGCTCGGACCTCGTCCTTGTACAGGTCCCGCAGCGGCTCGACCAGTTTCAACTTCATGTTCGGCGGGAGGCCGGCGACGTTGTGGTGGGTCTTGATCCGGTCCCGCAGCTGTCCGCCGCTCTCGATCCAATCCGGCGCGATCGTCCCTTGGACCAGATGGTCGGCGCCGAACGCCTTCGCCTCGCGTTCGAAAAGTTCGACGAACTTGTTTCCGATGATGACCCGCTTCTTCTCGGGGTCGACGATCCCACGCAACGCCGCGAAGAACTCGTCCGCCGCGCGAAGGATTCGATGGTTCACCTTGAGATCCTTGAGGGTCCGTGCGACGTCTTCCGTCTCGTCCTTGCGCATGAGCCCCGTGTCGACGTACACGGCGAGGAGACGATCGCCGAGCGCCCGACTCGCCAGCACCGCGGCCGTCGTGCTGTCGACGCCGCCGGAGCAGGCGATGATCGCTTTCCCGGGGACCTGTTTGTGGATCGCCTCGGTCTGTTCGGCGATGAAGGCCTTCGCGTCGAACGTCATTCGCCCAACGTCCGCGAGTCCTCGAGGACCCATTTCTTCATCGCATCTCGATGGTCCTT
>VBLS01000089.1:4023-6313 GCA_005878635.1 Methanobacteriota archaeon
GGCGGCATCTGCGAGACGCTGAGGATCGCATCCAAGTTCAGCTTCCCGCTCACCGGGACTCCGATCACCGGCTTCGTCGTGTGCGCCGCAATCGTCCCCGGCAGGGCAGCGGAGAGGCCCGCGACCGCGATGAAGACCTTCGCGGGCGTGTTCCGGATCAGGTCCCGGAGCAGGTCTGGCGTCCGGTGCGCGGAGGCGACGACCATCTCATGCTCGACGCCGAACTCGTCGAGCAGCGAGCCCGCCTTCTTCCCGACCTCCGAGTCCGTCTTGGAACCCAGGACGATCAGCACCTCGACGGGCATTGCCTGGGACAAACAGGCTCGGAAATAAAGGCTTACGCCCTCCGACTCGAACGGACGAGCGGCGTGTCGATGCTCAGCTCTTCATGATGGCGAGCAGGAACAGCCCGATGGCGGCGGCCGCTCCAATGAGGGCGGCGAGGATGACGCCAATCGACTGGACGATGATCGGGACTAGCTCGACGCTGCCCGCCGCGGGCCCGGAGTACCATCCCCAGGCGAGACCGACGACGAGGCCGCCGATCAGGAGGCCAACGCCGATCTTCCGGCTCTTCCCGCTGCCGAAATAGGCGGTGAACGCGCCGGTGATCAGCAAGAACAAGGCGAACGTCAGCAGCAGGATGGTCAGGAATGTCAGCGGATCGAATGCGCTAAATGCCATGTGCTCCCCTCAGAACTTGATCCCGGTCAGAGTCTTGGTGTCGATGACCCCCGCGATCGAACGGATCTTGTCGACGACGACCTGACCAAGGACATTGAAATCTTCCGCCTCGATTTTCGCGATGAGATCGTACTCCCCAAACAAAGGGTGGAGCTCCACGATTTCCTTGACCTTGAGGAGCTCGTTGTACACTTCGTGCTCCTTCGCGGGGGCGGTGCTAATGAGCACGAATCCGATAGCCGTCCCTGGTCACCGCGCTGGCAAACGACTGACGCAATATAACCCTTTCGTAGCCGCGATGGAGCTGCGCGAATTTTCCATTTTCTCCATTAGAACGACGCGAATTTTCGGGCCCGCGACAGCGCTTGCGCCCACGTCGGGAGATGCGTTTGGGTGCCCGGCATTTCGACGACAAAACTCGCAACCGACGAGCCTAAGATGCCGCAGCGGCGGAGGTCGAGTCCTCGCGACAGGCCGGCATAGAAACCCGCGCGGTAGGCGTCGCCAGCGCCGGTCACGTCGACGACCCGCTTGGGAGGCACGCGAGGGATTCGGATTTTGCCGTCTCGCGAGTAGATGGCGCTCCCTCGCGGCCCCAAGGTCGCCACGACGACCGCGGTGAAGCGCAACAACCCCTCCGTCGACGCGACCCGAAGAAACCGTTTCGCCTGCGCGATCTCGGCGGCGTTTCCGAAGAAATACGTGCTCCGCTCAAGCAACGTGCGGAACAATCGTGGGCTGTACACGTAGTGGATCTCCTGCGCCGGATCAAAGGCGAGAGTTCGATCCAACTCGGCCGCGACGGATGCGATTCGTGCGTAGTAGGCCGGCCGACCGGTTCCGATATGGACCAATTCCGAGGACTCGACGGCGTGGCGTAGGATCGGCAAGCGCGCCGCTTTCATCGGTCCCTGGTCGATGACCGCCATTTGATTCCCGGAAGGGTCCGAGAAGATCCACGCGGTGGGCGTCAGGGCACCTCGGATGGAACGCAGGTCGGTCAGGTCGACGCCCTCCTTCCGGAGAGCGTCCCGATAGTCCGCCGGGAAGTCGTCTCCGACAAACGACGCGATCGCGGTCTTGACATCGAGGCGCGCGGCGGCCCTGGTCAGGTTCCCTGCCGTGCCTCCGAACGATCGGCGGTGCTTCACGATCTCGATGGAGGAATTCGGTTTCGGGAGGCGCCGCAAGGAGAAGATGTGATCCAGCACAACATGCCCGAATGCGCCGAGGAAATTCTCCATGTGAGTCCCCTCAGGTGCCGTTGTACGTCGGCGCAATTGACGAAGGCGGAGTATGCGATCGCCTATACGGCGCACAGATCGGCGAGCTCTCGTTTCGCAAAGACGACGTCCGCCTCGACGGCGGGACAGAGATCCGAATGACCGTCGCCCACGTAGGCCATCCGGAATCCTTCCGTCCGCAGCTGGAACAGACGCAGGAGCTTGCAGGTCCCGCACAAAGTGCAGGTCGCGTCGGCCCAGGGGTACTCGATCCGGATCCTCCCTTCTTCGAAGACCGCATGATTCGTCCGTAGGGGGAGGGGCAGATCCCACTTCCGCATCAGATGGCGGACATAGAAGTCGAGTCCCTCGCTGACGATCTC
>VBLS01000090.1 GCA_005878635.1 Methanobacteriota archaeon
AGTTCTCGAATCGAGTCTAATTCACGGACGATGGCGGGGGCACTTTTCAGAGCGTCCCGTAGGAAGAATACCGCCTGCGCGTCCCGATTGGGAGACCTCGGATGGGACGCGTCGATCCGGGTCCGATCGAACACATCGAGCCGCGCCCACCGGGAACCCAGCCGGGAACTAATCGCGTCCAACCCGGCCCTCAACGAAGGATCCCCTCGTTGCCGGGTCACCTGGAGAACTCGGCGGAGTCGAATCGTTGCCAACCACCGCTTGGCCTCCGAAGCGTCCGGGGACAATGGATCACCCGAGGGAGAAAAGAACAGCCGAAAGCTCGTTGCCGGCTGGAACCGTAGAACGAGATCATTGTCGAAAAGGAGGAACGGGCCCTGAGGACTCGGAGGACTCACGAGGCGAGCCCGCGGCGCGAGCCCATTGAGGAAGTCGATCAGGCGGTGGGCGCTCCGTCGAAAGACTAAAGCGATCAGGGCAAGGCTGCTTGGCCCGACGACGGCAAGGTACACGAGGACCCAGGAGAGACCTGGTTCGGCCGCTCGGAGAATGATCCAGGCCAGCGCGGTGAAGCCAACGGCCTCGACCATCGCCGTCAACAATAGCACCAACCGAAGGCGTCGCGCCCACTCGGATCGAAAGGTCTCGATCGATTCTGGAGCGAGGGTCACCGATTCGAGATTCCCCGGACGGTTCTTAAGGTAGCGGCGGGCCTCGCAGATTGGCGGGTCTCGACGGTCCGACCGCGCGCCGTGGCGATGGAGCGTTCGCCGACCGCCCACTGTTGAAAATCGCATTTGCCTAGCGCCTAGATGCGCTTAGCGTCGCCTGCGAGCCTCAAACCGCAGGCTAGGGGCGAGCCGCGGCGCCTCGATCGTCGGCAGTTCCATGAGCGAGTCGTTTGGCGAGGTGACCCCGTTCATCGCGCTTTCCTGGAGGATCTGCGCGTGGATCATGGCCTGCGGATCGACCGGCCTCATCGCCGGGGCCGCGAAGACCGGCTGCTTGCCCTTGTTCAAAAGGTCGCGGTAGTAGGGCATCCACGCGGACAGCAATTCCCGCGGGTTCACGAAACTCTGGGTCGCGTAGTACTGGTACCACGCGCACTGGATGTCGCAGGCGGCCATGCGCCCCCGCCGTTCATGGGCATCGTCCGACTCGAGGTACGTCATGAGGTCGGAATCGATCAGATTGATCGTCTTCTCCTCGAGCACGCGGCAGGGGTACCACAGGAATCCGTCGGCGTCGACGATGATCGAGGACGAGTCGCAGCCGTGGTCCCAGGTGATCCGGTCGAAGTATCCGTCGGGCGAGATGATCACGCCGGGATACTTCCTCTTCATCTCCATCCCGACGCGGGACATCGACCACAGGTCGGGCAGGTGGTCCTTCGTGTTCTTCAGGTGGACCGCGCACATGACGACCGCCTTCACACCGGCGTCGTGGCACCGTTTGATCTTCTGCTCGAGGGCGCCGATGTCGTTCTTCGTGACGACGATCTGGACCGTGACGATGGAGCCCCATTTCGTGTACTCCTCGAGCTCGTCGTACATGTCGAGGTTCTTGTGGCCCTCGTCGATCGAGATGTGCAGGAAGTCGATGTACTTCCCGTACTCGGCCATCGGATAGCGTTGCTGCATGTCCCGCTCCGAGGTCGTGAAGAGCAGGTACCAGGGTTTCTCGTACTGGTACTTCAGCAGCTCCAGGATGTCGTCCCGGACGAGCGGGTCCCCACCCTCAAAGGAGCACACGATGACCGAGGACCGGGCGAGGTTGTCGAGGACCGCCTTGACGTCCTCCGTCGGCATGTCGATCCATTTGTTCTTCACATGCCAGCAGTTGCAGAAGGAGCAGGTGAAGTTGCACCGCCGGGTCAGCTTGAAGGAGCAGTAGAACGGATAGATGGCCTCCTTCGCCATCTTGTTCCGCAGGATCATCCCCGCGACGTCCAAGAACCGCTTCTTCGGGATCTTCCTCATCGGACGACCGGCCCGCCATCCGCCTCGGCACGATAATCCTTTCCCACCGCCGCCCGACGGGGTCCGCGGAAAGCGAGGACCGCGGCCAGGAGGATGCAGGTCGCGCCGAGCAGAACCGACGGGGCGTACAGGGCGTACTCGATCGGCTCCGGCAAGGGGACGACGGTCAGGGAATACACGATCGGCGGCATGCGGAAGAACATCACGAGGAGGGGAAGGAACAGCAACGCGGTCGCTAGGGCTCGATGCGGCTCCCCGCCGCGGTTGGTGTACTCGTCGATTGAAGCGAGCGCCGCGAACGAGAGGGATGCTCCGAGACCCAGTAGGACCAGGACGGTAAGGACGGTGCCGTGCACGACCAACAGGATCCCGCTGAAGAGTGCCGACCCCGCGAGGGCCACGATCTGCGCGGTTCGTGGAGGGAGGGAGGGAAGCATCCGTCGGACGAGAATCGCGAGGGTGGGTCCCAAGACGAGGACGGTCCCCGCGATGCCGAGGAGCAAGTCTCCTTGGACGCCCAGTCGGAGCGCGAGGGAGTAGTAGAATGCCGCCGCGATTCCGAAGAGTGACAGGGCGAGGAGGAAACCTGGGAACCACGAGCTCCCTCCCGCAGGAGCCTGGTTCGGAAGAGGACGGCCCCGTGCCAAGACGGCCGAGAAGACCAGGAGGACCGCGAGGGCGGTGAAGGTCACGATCTCGAAATCCCCCAGGAATCCAATGGCCGAGCCAAATCCGAGTCCGGCCGTGAGGTCGGCCGCGGTCGCGGGACGCCGACGGAGCCAGGTGTCGAGCGCGAGGAGTGCGCCGATCAAGGCGAGGGGGAACGCGGCCGTCGTCCGAATCGCGAGGGAGATGAGGACGAGGGCCACCAGACCTCCGGCCAAGGGCGCTTCCCGAGGGTAGGCCCGGTCCATCCACCGGCCGAGCGGTCGATGGATTCCCGCGAAAACGATGCCGATTAGGATGTCTGGATAAGTCCAGAAATTCTGCTCAAGAGCCTCGCGCAACGAGAACATGAAGAAGGCCACCAGGGTCGCGACAAACACGACGACTCCGGGTTGAATCGACGATCGAGATTTTGGCTCCGACTTTCTCGAGCGACCGGCGAAGAACGCGAGGACACCGGCGATCCCGAGGATACCGAGGGAGAGGACGAAGGCCCCTTCGGTGGACACGGTCCGGAGATCTTCGAGACCGCGGAAGGCCGCCTCGGCCGCGCGATCCGGATTGCCGGAGGCCATCCAAGAATCCGCCTCACGCAGATCGGAGCGGACGGAGTCCAAGGTGGTTCGGAAGAGCGCCGAGGCGAAGGGGTTCTCCTCGATCTCGCCCAACCGACCGTGTGCGAGCTGCACGAAGTCCTGTCGCATCAAACCGAAGAACTGTCCGGGCGTCACCAACGCGAGCTTGTCGCCGAGTCGGCCCTTCAGGACCTCGACGACTCCGAGTGCGTCCCGCAGATCGAACCGGAATGTGTAGACGGTCAGCCAGAGGAAGTGGGGACCTGGTTCCCACGTGGCCACGGAGGCGTCCAACTTCCCGAGGACGTTGTCCCGCGTCGACCAGAAATGCGTGGAGCGGACGATCGGGGCGACCGCCTGCTCGCCAGCCTGCACCCAGGCATCTCGCGTCCGCGGCTGGTCGTCGTAGTCCAGGACGATCCCGTCCGGCCGCAGGCCGTCGACGTACGTCGCCAAGCTCCCGGAGGAGTAGGGGATCTCGGACGCCGTGAAGGCGTTCAACAGCCACACGACGTCCATGTCGGAGGCGTTCATGTAGCGTTTCGAGAAGGCCACGAAAGAGGCGAGGTCCTGGGGAGCCGCGTAGTCCGGATAGAGGTAGCCTGCGCCGCTCGGCGCGGCGATGAATCGATCGAAGGGCGTGGCGGTATCGTAATACATGTCGAGCATCGGCGGTGCGAGCTCCGAGAGGAGCGGGTTCAGACTCCAAGCGACCGGGACGGTCCCTCGAGCGGTTTCCGACCAGAGGTCCCGCATCCGGCCGGTGACGAAGTCCAGATTGTCGCCGTCCGGGACCGCGAGGACGACGTAGGCCTTGTTCTCGAGAGACGGGAGGGGCGGTGCGGGCGATCGCTGGGACCGCGTCTCGTTCCGGCCCAACGCGGTGAGGACGGAGAGGTTCGGGACCTCCTGCCCGCCGACGACGAACTTGCCCTCGGCCGATGCCATCTGAACGAACGAATTCTCCTCCGTCAACGTCGGGCTGTTGAACCAACCGAGGATCGGGGTGCCGCGAGGAGTCGCGTGAAGGATCCGTTTCGTCGCGGCGGTCTCGGCCGGGCTCGCCAAGATTCCCTGGGGGAAGTAGAACACGAAGGTCTTGGTCGCGATCAGGTAGTCCCGAATCGCCCAACGGTCCGGCGGCAGGATTGAAAGGAGCGTCGGCGTGCTCGACGGGTAGAGTTCCCGCAAGGCGCGGTCGAAGGCTCCAATCGCC
The DNA here is from genome assembly GCA_005878635.1 of Methanobacteriota archaeon. Taxonomy (GTDB): domain Archaea; phylum Thermoplasmatota; class Thermoplasmata; order RBG-16-68-12; family RBG-16-68-12; genus RBG-16-68-12. Next base: position 4,437 of record VBLS01000090.1, read on the forward strand.
CCGAGGGAGGACCAGTCGGTTCGGGAGGCGTAGTCGAAGAGGATCGGGAGTCCGGTCCGCGCGGCCACCCATCCGGCGAGGTCCGGGCCGACGAGGAGCCAACCGCTTTGCGCAGCAATCATCGTCCCGATGTCGATCGACTCGGGCCTGCTCGGGTCGAAGACGACCAGCCCGTGGGCGCGGTTCGCATAGGCGTCGATGGCCTGGTTCGGTGAGATCCTGTCGTAGGATACGTTGTATCGCGACGCGAGGAAGGAAAGCATGGCCGAGGTGTTCCCTTTCACCTGGTCTTGGTCCAGGTACAGCTCGAC
>VBLS01000065.1 GCA_005878635.1 Methanobacteriota archaeon
ACGCAGGATACTTTACCTGCGTAGAGATTCTCCTATTGGAGGGCTTGTATGAAATGGGTGACGCGGGAGAAGGCGAAAGTGGATCGGATCGCATGTCCATGGTTGATTACGCATTTCGTTGATCCTAACGCGGAGTTCCTCTACGTCCCGACGGACCAGGTGAACGAGGTCGCGAAACGCGAGGACGCCATTCCCTACGATGCGGCGGGCGTCGAGCTGACCCACTACCGGGAGAATGGCGACGAACGCGTCAGCTTTGACGCGATCATCAAGAAATACCGACTGAAAGATCCCGCCCTACTCGACCTGGCCGAGATCGTAAGGACCGCCGATGCCGGCAAGGTCCCGCATCCTCGTCCCGAAGGCGCAGGCCTCGAGGCCGCGGCCCTTGGGTTCCGACAGGTGGCGAAGGACGACCACGAGAACATCCGCCTCCAGTTCCCCCTATACGACGCTCTGTACGCTTACTGCAAGTGGCGTGTAGAACAAGGCGGGCGTCTCGAATTCTCGGCCTGAGGAGTCTGATCGGACTCCGCCTCGCATTGCGGGTCGCGAACGATCGAAGCGAGTCTCGGACGATCCTAACGGCTCTTCCCACCCGGATACCGGGCTCCCTGGAAACGCTCGCCCTCGGGATACGACTCGTCGCTGTCCGTCCGCGGGACCGAGGCGAGGAACAATCGGAATCCCGGAGCCCCGTGGACGGCGAGGCGCCCGATGTTCTCGAACACCGCGCCCATCCCCGCCTCGACCGGCTCCTTCTCGATCCGTCCGCGCCCCTGGAGGACGTACGCGACGCCTCGATGTCCTCGACCGAGTGGGATCGCGGTTTCGGCTTCTCCCGTGAACTCGAAATCGGTGCACTCCAATCCGAGAGCGGAGTCGGCTCGTGCCCGGCTCCCGACGACGGGACGCTCGACGACGGTCGTGGTCATCGGGATCGCATCGCCTGCGTCCTTGATCTGGACGGAAGTCACCGGTGCCTGGGTGTGCCAGGGCAGGCGGAGGACGATCGAAAGCCACCGCGCCGCTCGGCCTTCCTGCGTCGGCTGCATCGTGAGTTCATGGCGGATCTCCTGGTGGGCCGTCACCAGGAGGACCGAGCCGGGGCGCAAGACCGTGTGCTGTCCCGCCCCGTCCTCGTGATGGACCTGGCCGTCGAGGACGTAGGTCACGACCTCCTCGGCGAGATGCTCGTGGAGTCCCCGCTGGACGCGAGCGTTCGCCACGGTGTCGGCGAATCGGTCGAAGGGCGGGAAGGGGCCCTGTTCGGTCGTCGGCATCAGCAGACGCGTGGAGGGATCCGACAAAATCGTCACACCTCGACCGCTCCCCGGACTCGCCACGAACCTTCCTCCCGCGGAGGTCCATGGTGCGACAGCGTATCAATTCTTCTCGGCGTGCCGGCGGAGACGGACCGAAGCTTCGAGCCGGATGAAAGGTCACTCGCCGATGTGGCGCCGGTAGGCGGCCGCATCCATGAGGGAGCTGGCTTCCTTGGGATCGGACGCCTCCAGGACGACCATCCATCCCGAGCCGTAGGGTTCCTTGTTCACGAACTCCGGTTGATCCACGAGGGTCTTGTTCACCTCGACCACGGTGCCCGAGACCGGCGCGAAGATCTCGCTGACGGCCTTCACCGATTCGACGGTCCCGATCGGCTCTCCCCGCTTGACGGACTTCCCGACCGCCGGCAGCTCGACGTAGACGACGTCCGTCAGTTCGGTCTGCGCATGGTCCGTGATGCCGACGCGGACCCGCTTCCCCTCGAGCTTGGCCCACTCGTGGTCCTTCGTGTAACGGAGGCCCTCGGGGATGTTCGTCAGCGAAATCCCAACCGGACCGCCTCGATGCGACCGTGCGGATATGAGGGTTTCGCGTCTAGCGGCCCTTCCAGTTCGCGCCCCAGGCCTGGTGCACGAAGATGTCTTCGTTGTGGATCTTGTGGATGCGGTGCAGGACGGCGATCAGCATGAGCAACGAGAGGACGCCGATCGCGAGCAAGAGGTACACGGGATTCCCAAGGATGGTGGCCATGTAGCCTTGGAGGGTCGCGAGGAGATCAGCCATTCGCTCTCGCCAATACGAAACGGTTCCCCGCCCCGCGGAAGAAGCTTTCCCCCTCAAGTCCGGATTCGATAATTAATCGCTCCAGTTCGTCGTCCTTGAAGAGATGATACGGCCGCGGGACGGTCGTCCCGTCCGGGAGCCGCCATGGAATCTCGACGTCCGGCTTCTTCGGTCGTCCGCCGAGGACGCGTTCGAGGTAGGGATCGTCCAAGGACCACACGCTGAGGAACGCCTTGGCGCCCGGACGGAGGACGCGACGCATCTCGGTCACGGCCAGGAGGCGGTCCACGCGGGAGGCCAGGTGATGGAGGACCGCGATGCACAAGGCCGCGTCGAAGGTCGCATCGGGAAAGGGCAGGGCCGTCGCGTCGGCGCCGACCCACTCGATCGAGCGGAAATCCTGAGACGAGGACGTCGCCTTCTTCCCGATCGTGAGGAGTTTCCGGGAGACGTCGATGCCCACGACGCTCTGGCCGGTCAAGGCGAGCGGCCTCGCGTGACGGCCGTGGCCGCATCCGACGTCGAGCACGAGGCTGCCCGCGGGGAGGTCCGTGATGAAGTCGAGCACCTCGTCCCACGGTCGCTCCCGCGCCGCGGCGTAGGACGCCGCGATCCGGTCGTACGTGGCGCGGACGGAGGCTTTCGAACGGTCCATCGTCGCGCCGACAAACCGCTGCGGTTCGATAAAAGGCTCGGTCAGATTTCGAGGGCCGCGCGGGAGAGTTCTTCGGCGGTCCGCCGCCGGATGTCCGCGAGGGACGGGAGGGGCGTCGAGGGCCGACCGTTGTCCAGATACCGGACGTAGGCGGGTACCGTCTTCGAGCCGCACACCGCACACGTCCGCACCCCGACCTCGTAGGTCCCGTCCTTCGGACAGCGCTGCAGATCCTTGCGGCCGCCGAACTTGCCCCGCTTGGCCGCCGGCTTGCCCTCGACCTCCACGATGTCCATCGCGAAGTCGATCGTCGGCGCGTTGCTCAGGCTCGTGCCAACGCCGAATCCATCGACGCCCGCCTCGACGAGCGCCGGGATCGTCTTCTCGTCGACCGAACCGGACACGAAAATCTGGACGTCCTTGTGGCCGCGGAGGTCCAGTTCCCAGCGGACCTCCCGCACGATCGCGGGGAAGTTGCCGCGGCGGGAGGCCGGCGTGTCGAGTCGCACCCCCGTGAGGTCGGGGATCGCTTCCACGGCCAGCAGCGCCTCCGTCTTCTCGTCGTAGTACGTATCGACGAGGGCGATCCGCGGGACCTTCGCCTCGAGGAATTTGTGGACCGCCGCGAAGGCCTCGCGCGGCCCGCCCATGACGATCACGAGGGCGTGGGGCATCGTCCCCATCGCGGGCGCGCCGAACAGCTCGGCGCCGAGGGGCGTCGTAATCGCGTCGGCCCCGGCCACGTAGGCGGACCGCTCGATCAACGGCGCGATCCCCGGATGCATTCGTCGCACGCCGAAGGAGAGGAGCTGCTTGCCGGCGGCGAGCTTCCGGAGCCGCGAGGCTTTCGTCGCGATGCCGCTCGCCTGGCAGATCAGGCCGAGGACCGGTGTCTCGTAGACGGCCCAGTCCCCATAGGCCCCTTCGAGGATCATGACCGGCACCGGGATGCCGCGCGCGGTCCTCGCGGGAAAGAGGCTTCCCTCCGGGAGGGACCAGAGGCTCACGGGCCTTCCCGTGAGGAGGTGCACCGCCTCCTCGACGCCGCACAAGATGCCCCACGGCCACCCGTTCGGAAGGGTCCCTGCGGTCACCTCCGCGACGACGCGAGTCCGGTCCTTCCCGGCCTTTTTCAGGATGTCGAGCGTGCGGAGGAAGTACACGTCCGTGGTCCGGCCGTCTCGAATTTCCTCGGGTGTGGCGACGTAGAAGTCTCGGCCGGTCGGCGCCTTCGGCATCCTCTCTCCGGGCGGCTACCTGCCCTCGCTATTAGACCTTTGTCCTCTCGTTGCCGAGACGGGCCTTCGGACGTACCCGCAAGCTATTAGCGGTTTGTCGATTTTCCAAATCCCGCCTCATGCGGCCTGCCCACCCACCGGACTCGAGGAGCGTTGACCGCCGCGTGGCGCGGGCGAACTCGCGACACACTTCGTACACGAACGAGCGACTGGAAGCCTTGGGCGTTTCGAGTCCCCCGCGGAGTGGCTGGCGTCCGTTGGCGGCGGTCCTCGTCGTCATCGCGTTGGTCCTCATCGGATTCTATTGGACCGATCTTGTCAGCTTCGTGATTGCGATCATGAATCCCCAGGAGAGCCCCTGCACTCCGGTCATGGAGGATTTCACGGACATCCTGGGCCCGCCGTATCCGGCGCAATCGCTCAACGGGAGCCGCTATCGAACGGGACCGACCACCGGCGGGGTTCCCCACAAACGTGCGCTCTCCCCGCCCTGCTTTGTCCGGAACACGAACGGAGAAGCCGTCCCCACCCTCGTCGAGGTGCACGGCGTCTACTTGCGCAATTACAGCTTGGCCCTCTACGATTGCTCGGACCACTTCAAGTACGTCAACGGCGGCGCCCCCTATCCGAACAACCAGGTCTTCTGCGACAATGTGGGGGATATCCTGGTGGTGGGGACGACGACCGGGCAGATCCACATCGAATTCGATCAGGACTGGCAGGCGAAAGGCCTGTGCGGACCGGCCGTCCGGTCGTGCGACACAATCAAGATCTTGGACTATCGATCGAATGGGAACCTGTCCCTGGACTTCCGCGGCTACGTCTACTGGGACGACGAGCACTGGGAGCTCCATCCGGCGACCGCGTGGAAGCTTTCCTCAGATCCCGTGTGGGCCTGAGAAGGGTCTGGTCTTCGGGCGACCTGCGAAAGACGAGCTAGGACTTTCGAGGTCCCCGAGGGGGCTGTCCTCGGGAGACCGAGCCGAGTTTCTCTCCGAATCCGTGGAGGATCTCTGCGGCTCGGACGACTTCCGAAAGCGAAACGCGCTCGTCCGGGACATGGATGCGTTCCGTCTCACCGGGTCCGAAGACGACCGACCGGGGATTGTGCGGGGCGTAATACGCCATCTCGGTCCCGTAGGTGACGCCGACAATCTCCGTCCGCGCGAGATCTCGCAACAATCGGACGTGGTCCGCGGTCGCGGACACCGAGGCCGCCGGGACCTCGTGGAAAAGCCGGAGATCGACGGGTTCCCTTGCCGTCGCAGCGGCCTTGCGCAGAAGGGCTTCCACTTGGTCCTTCGTCGTGCCGGGAGGATGACGGCAATCGAGATCCGCGGTGCACAGGTCGGCGACCAGATTCGGTTTCGTCCCGCCTTGAATAGTTCCCAAGCTGACCGTAATATCCTTGAGCGCGTCCTTCGGACGGCCGTACGGTTCCAGCTGGTTCAGGAACCGCATCATATGATAGATCGCGTTGTCCCCGAGATGCGGCAGGCTCCCATGGGCACTCCTCCCGG
>VBLS01000091.1 GCA_005878635.1 Methanobacteriota archaeon
GGGCCGACGTATCCGGAGGCGGGCGTGATCGCGACGAGGCCGCACACCGCGCCCACGGAGATGCCCACCGCGGACGGCTTCCCTTTCCGGATCCAGTCCGTCAGCATCCAGCTCACGGCCGCCGCCGCGGCCGCCAGGTTCGTGACGACCAGCGCGTTCACCGCCAGGGCGTTCGCCGCCAAGGCGCTCCCGGCATTGAAGCCGAACCATCCGAACCACAGCACGGAGGCGCCGAGCATCACATAGGGGATGTTGTTCGGCCGACTATCCAGGCGACCGATGCCCTCCCTCCGGCCGATTACCAGCGCGGCGGCGACCGCCGAGACGCCGGCGGCTGTGTGGACGACCAGACCTCCGGCGAAGTCGATGACCCCGAGGGACTTGAGCCATCCGCCGAGGCCCCAGTTCCAGTGGGCGATGGGCACGTAGACGAAGGTCGTCCATGCGACGATGTAGATCATGAGCGACTTGAACCGAATCCGCTCCGCGAAGGCGCCGATGATCAAGGCCGGCGTGATCGCGGCGAACTTCAGTTGAAAGGCGAAATAAAGGATTTCGGGAATCGTGTCCGAGTACGCGGGATTCGGCGCCGCCCCTACGTTGTTGAGGCCGAAATCGTCCAAGCTTCCGATGAAGCCGTTGAAGGACGGGCCTAAGGCGAGCGTGTATCCCCACAAGGACCACACCAAACTCACGACCGCGAAGATGGCCAGGCACTGGGCGATCGTCGAGACGAGGTTCTTCCGCCGGACCAAGCCGCCATAGAAGAAGCCCAGCGCGGGCGTCATGATCATGACGAGCGCCGTCGCCGCGATGACCCACGCGATATCTCCGGAGTCCAGCGCCACGGTCCGCGCTCCACCGAAACGGAGTTGGCGCGGGAAACAGACACGGAGTATAACGATTCTTCCATGGCTCGGCGCTCCTGCAAAGCCAGAGGTCACGAGGAAGATCCTGGCGGGGATGGAGGACAATGGAAGGGTTCCTCGATGCTAGCGCTTTCAGCTCACGCTCCCCGCCACTAGGAAGGGATGGGTTGTCATGCAAAATTGACCGCCAAAAATCATCTGTGATAGACTTGACAAGTCCGGGGTGTAGCGACCACCGGGTTCCTCGCCCCCAGAATGTACGCGAACGGAAATGCGATCCGAATCCGGGTCAACCGGGGCCTCGTGGCCGGAATCTTTGTCGGTTTGATCATCGCCGCGTCCTTCGCGTTCCTGACGGCCCACCAGGACCGATTAACCTTCTCATCTCTCACGCCGAACACGCTGGGGGGAAACAATCCGGCGGCTTCCGGCCGCGACCCGCTCCTATGGCCCTTCTCCCGGGACAGCATCTGGAACCTGCCGATCGGCTCGAACGCCCGGTACGTCTGGGCCGGCATCCACCATGCGACCTCGATGGCCTACTTCACCGACGCGGACATCCTCGTCCTGCAACCTTCCGCTCCCGCGACGACCGTCTATGCGAACTACGACGACTGGGGAGCGGGGACCCGATGCTCCGCGCAAGGCGGCGCGCTGTTCACCGCACCCATTCCCGCCGACTTTGTCGTGCCGGGGAGCCACCAGGGCTCGCCGGACGGAGACACCCCGAACGCCGCGGCCGCAATCTTGGCGGCCGACGGACACACGATCATCCAGACGCAGCCCTTCGCGCGATGCGCCGGCCAGTCGCCGACGTCCCACTACATGTTCGGAAGCGAGGACCTCTATGGCACCGGGGAGACGGGCTCCCACGGTGGGTCCGGCTTGTCGGCCCTTGGCGGGACCGTGCGTCTCGGCGAACTCGTGCCCGGAGGGACGATCCGGCACTCCTTGAAGCTGAACATCGACAGCGCGAACTTCTACCCCGGACTCGGCGGATACCGATGGCCCGCGTGGAAGTCGGACGCGGGCGGCGCCGGGTACGGCGGCTCCATCCCCGAAGTCCGGATGGGATCCCTCCTAGCCCCCAAGCCCGACTTCCCCATTGACACTTTGGAGACGGAACCGGGCAAGATCGTCGCCGCGGCCTTCCGGGACTACGGTGGGTACATCGTCGACACGTCGGGATGGTCGATCTACAACTTCGTGACGGAGCGGTCCCCCGCGGGGAGCGTTCAGGACGAGTTCAACAAGGCCTGGGGCTATTCCCTCAACGCCGGCGTCGGCGCGAACGGCTGGGCCCGCGACCTCGACAAGATCTTCACGAACCTGTACGTCGTCGACAACTGGGACAAGGCCACCTGGCAGACCGTGTCGGTATCGAATGGTAATGTCGGCGTCGGTCTCGGAACCCCGCGGGTGGGCTGGGCCCCCGAGTTCGGTCAGGTTCCTCCCCCGCCTCCCCCTCCCCCGCCGCCATCCCCGCCACCCGCATTGACCGGCACGACGATCACGCTCACGACGAGCAAGAGCCCGTCCGAGATCAATGAGACCGTAGCCGTTTCCGGTCGTCTCACGGACGCCTCCGGAAGCCCCGTCGCAGGTCGCGTTGTGTCCCTGGAGTGGTCCGCAGATCAGATCACCTGGTACCCCGAGGGGCAAATCGGCCAATTCTCCGCGGCGGACACGAACGGAGCTTTCTCGGACCATATGGCGTTCCGTGGCTCCGGGGACCACAGCGAATACATTCGGGCTCGCTTCGTCGGGGACGCGACCTTCGCGACCTCGCTGAGTTCGGTCGTGACGCAAGCGGTCGTGAAGCTGGCCGTCTCGGCACCGCCCTCGCCGCCGACGTCACCTCCCCCGGCCGCGGAGCCGCCCGCTACGCCCGACCGGTCCGAGCCTGCCCCGAC
>VBLS01000092.1 GCA_005878635.1 Methanobacteriota archaeon
CCGGTCGGCGAAGTCGACGAGGACGTCGAACGTACGCAAGCCGCAGACCGCTCCCCTTCGACGACCCGGAAGACGACCTCGAGTACCCCCTGTAGCTGCGTCCGCCGGGGGACCGCCGAGGCTGGAGGACTTGTCACGAAAGGAACCTCGACCGCGGTCTGCGCACCACAAGAGAAATACTGCGGCGAATTCACGGAATCACCTGGGTAGGTCGATGAAGCCCACGTTCTTCGCGACACCGGCGGCGTTCCGCGCATGGCTTGAGGGCCATCACGACGAGGCGACAGAATTATGGGTCGGGTTCCATAAAATAGGCTCCGGGAATCCAAGCATGACCTGGTCGGAG
>VBLS01000058.1 GCA_005878635.1 Methanobacteriota archaeon
ACGCCTTCCGAGAAATGTTCCGGCAATTCGGGCTGTCCGGAGACCTGGACGCCTGCGTCGATGAGGCCTTCGACGAATACCTTCGCGTCCGGGCTTACCCGGAGGTCGCGTCCGTCCTGCATCAACTCGAGAAGGAGGTCGCCTTGGCCATCGTCTCGAACATGGACACGATGTTGCTCCTCGAGGCCTTGCACAACAACGGCCTCAGCTTCACGTTCGTCGTCACGTCCGAGGAGGAGCAGCGATACAAACCGGCTCCCTCGATCTTCCAGCGGGCAATCCGATACCTCGGCCTGCCGGCGGAGAACGTCCTGCACGTCGGAGACTCGTTCGAGGAGGATGTCGTCGGGGCCTCCGCGGTCGGCATGGGCTCCCTCATGATCCAAAGGTCGGGTCGCAGCAAGAATCCGGTTCAAAAGAATGCCAAGGTGGTCCGAAATCTCGATGAGGTTCGCGATTTCATCCGGCGGTCGTGGGAATAGATCTACCAGGCGGCTTCGAGGATTCGCAACGCATCCGCCCGGGTGACGGGTCGCGGATTCGCTCGGACGGACTTGCTCTCCATGGCCTCCTCCGCGACGGACGGGAGGTCTCCTCGCGGGATTCCGAGATCACGAAGCCTCCGCGGCAGCCCAAGCCCTCGGACGAACGTCGCCGTTGCTTTGCAGACTTCCTCGCCGAGAGCGGCGTCGCCGAGCCCCTCTCCTTTAACGCCGAGGATCGGGGCCAGGTCCCGATACGCCGTCGTCGCGATGGGGATGTTGAATCGCATCGCGTGCGGCAGCACGATCCCGTTCAGGACGCCATGGGGAGCGTTGTAGCGCCCGCCGAGGACGTGACAGAGCCCGTGGTGGACGCCCATGCCCGCCTTCGCCAGGACCAGGCCGGCCTCCATGGAGCCCTCGAACATCCGATAGCGATTGAGGAGATTTCGAGGATCCCGAACCGTCCGCGGGAGAAACTCGACGATCCGACCCGCCGCACGTAAGGCCATGGTCCTTTCATCGTCCCCGGCGTCCTTTGCGTACAGGGCCTCGACACAGTGGGCGAGCGCGTTCACGCCCGTCGAGGCCGACAAATCCGGAGGCGTGTCGAGGGCGAGTTCCGGATCGTACAGCGCGAGGCGAGGTCGGACCAGGTCGCTGCGGAGTACGGACTTCCGATGCCGTTCGAGATCCGTCGTCCCAAAGACCGGTGTGACCTCGGAGCCGGAATACGTGGTCGGGATTGCCGCGACGATGCACGGGACCGGAGGGCCGGACCCGCCGAGCTGCTGCAAGCGAAACGCGGCGGCCTTCGCGGTCCCGATCGGACTCCCTCCGCCAAGGCCGACGAGCACATCCGCCCGCAAGGAGCGTGCCTCCCGGACGACCTCGTCCATCGTCTCCGAGGGAACGTGCGGTCGTGACCGCGCATACGTCCCGACCAACAAGCCCCCAAAGGCGCGGCGGACTCGCGCGCCGACCCGACCGGATGCAAGGCTCGGTCCAGTCACGAGGTAGACCCGGGTCGCCCCGAGCTCGGCCAACTCGGAACCCACGTTGTCAATCGTCCCCGGACCGAGGACGATCAACGTACTTCCATCCTCACGGCGGATCGGTGGCATCTCCGAATCGCGGGCCTTCGTCACGTTCGCACTCGAGCCGACCCGATGGAGCGGTCGGGGCAATAAGGCCTCGTCTCGATCGACCGATGGCGGGACAGGTCATTTAATATCGACGGTCCAAGATTAAATAGGGATGGACTCGATTCCCCCGGCCATGTGGGAGAGGAGCCGTCGCCTAGCCCGGGTCTCGCCGAGAATCCTGGCCATCGTCGCCGTCGGATTGGTCCTGAACTTCTTGGTCTTCGCCTCCGGCGCCATGGCCGCGCAGACCTATCAGGTGAAGGTCGGTGGCGTGGCCGTCGGCGCGCCCCTGGCCCAGGGAGGGGTCGTGTGGTTCAACGGATACGATTCAAACCCGATCGTGATCCACGTCGGCGACACGGTCCAGTGGAAGCTCGCGGGCGCAATTCACACCGTCACCTCGACCGAAACCAAGAACGCGACCGCCTGGGTGTTCGACTCGAGCCCGCTCTTCCCGGTCGCCGCGGCCCTGGGCGATTTGTCGCCCGGCCGACTCCTGCCGCCCGGCTCGGTCTACGAGAACGACACGAGCTTCCTGCCGGTCGGGACGTACCACTACTTCTGCAAGATCCATCCCGGGATGGCGGGGAACCTGACGGTCACGTCGGGCATCCCGATCGACCGCGTCGTCACCGTGATCGCGGGCTGGGGCGACCCAAACTATGCCGTCCAGGCCTTCGCCCCCGAGAGTATTAGCGTGCCGCAGGGGACAATCGTCCGGTGGACGCTGACGAATCCGACGGAGCCGCACACCATCACGGGGACGAATTCGACGGGGATCGTGTGGGACTCGAGCCCCAATCTCCCGCCGGGGCTGCCGCCCGTCATGGGAGCCCCGGGTCAACCTACCGTGTTCAACTGGACCTTCAACGCGGAGGGGACGTACACCTACTTCTGCAAGCTCCACGCGTACAAGATCGGGGACTCCTGGGTCGGGATGACCGGGACGGTCATCGTCCTCCCGGCCGCGGTCGACGCGGTGAGCACGCTCTCCCTCGTCGGGTACGGCGCGCTCGTCTTAAGCGTCCTGGCCCTCGCCCTCGCCGGCGTCGGGTTGATGCGACGGAAACGATCGGGAGGGGCCCCTCCACCGAATCCGTAGGGCGCCTCCGAGGCGCTTGCGTCTCGCGGGAGTTCCTCCGAATCGAGGGCGGTGAAGACCGATGGCGGACCTCCTCGCCTCGGATGCGCGATTCGCGCCGATCAGCGGATCGGGGACGGTCCGCGGACTCCTCCATGCCCCCGAGAGCGCTCCATCGGCGGGCCTGATCCTCACGCACGGCCGATCAGGCAACTTGCTGAACCCGATTCCTCGGCGAATCGCGACCGCCGCAGCCGATGCCGGCCTCGCGGCCCTGCGGATGAACTTCCGATATACGGACGAGAAGGGCGTCGCCTCACGAGACCTTGCCCGCGAAGAGGACGATCTCCGCGGCGCGCTGCGGTTCATGGTGAATCGCTTCACGGAGATTCCGATTTTCATCGCGGGGCAGTCGATGGGAGCGCGGGTGTGCGCCCGGGCCTCCGCGGATCCGCTCGCGCAGGGCATCATCGCCCTGGGTTATCCGCTCCACCCGAAGTTCCGCCCCGACGTGAGGAACCCGCCGGAGTGGCCGATGGTCGTGAAGCCGATTCTGTTCGTGCAGGGGGACCACGATCCGTTCTGTGATCTGGCCCGCCTCCAGGAGGATCTGTCACGGTTGCCCGTCCCCCATGACTTGGTCGTGATTCGGGACGCGGGCCATTCGTTCGAACCGAAGGGTCCCAAACGAGACACACTTTCCGAGGTATGGGACGCGGTCCGGAGGTGGATCGAGGAACGAATTCCGGCACCCTAGGTATCGCGCGAGAATCGCTTCTTGGAAAAGCGCACCTGCCCGGAGGATTGGCCATCGCTTCATCGCAGGTGAGAGCCTACACCTCACCGGGGGATGGAATCTGTCCAGTCCCGGCCCACGGCTCCGAATGCGACTCGGGCCC
>VBLS01000059.1 GCA_005878635.1 Methanobacteriota archaeon
ATCGTCCCCCGCGGCGAGGACGGGCGGATCGTCCACGTTGTTCGACGGGAGGTAGCTCAAGAGCCGACGGATGATTCGGAGGGCCTCGGCTTCGTCCTCGGCCGCAAAATGCGCGACGCCGCTCTTCTCGGCGTGCGTCAGCGCGCCACCGAGGGCCTCGAACGTGACCGACTCCCCGGTCACCGCCTTGATGACCCCTGGACCGGTGATGAACATGTTCGACGTGCCCTTCGCCATGATGATGAAATCGGTCATCGCGGGGCTGTAGACCGCGCCGCCGGCGCACGGCCCGAGGATCGCGCTGATCTGAGGGACGACGCCGGACGCGAGGACGTTGCGGTAGAAGATCTCCGCGTATCCGCCGAGGCTGATGACGCCCTCCTGGATCCGGGCGCCCCCGCTGTCGTTCAGGCCGATCACCGGGGCGCCGACCTTCATCGCCATGTCCATGATCTTGACGATCTTGTTCGCGTGCATCTCGCCGAGGCTTCCGCCGAAGACCGTGAAGTCCTGAGAGAACACGAACACGGTCCGGCCGTCGATCGTCCCGTGGCCCGTGACCACGCCGTCGCCGGCGATGCGCTTCTGGTCCATCCCGAACTCCGTCGTCCGATGCTCGACGAAGGCATCCATCTCGACGAAGGACCCGGGATCCAACAGGACGTCGAGCCGCTCCCGCGCGGTGCGCTTGCCCTTCGCCCGCTGGGCGTCCTGGCGATCCTTGCCGCCGCCCATCTTCGCGAGGGCCTTCCGCCGTCGCAGCTCGTCGACGCGCTCGTCGCCCGTCATCGCGCAGACAAACGCGGAGGCGTGTCATTAAGGCTTCGCGGTCATCGAGCGGGCCGGCCATCGTTGCCCGGGACGTCAAGGCAAGATCTTGAGTTGGCCCTCGACGAACTCATGCTTCGCGTTGTCCTCATCCATGATAATGAGGGCGCCATTCGGCGCGATGTCGTAGGCCCGACCGGTGACGGTCCCCTTCGACGTGGTCGCGCTCACCTTCTTGCCGATCGTCGTGCATTGACCGCGGTACTCCTTGATGAGGAACTCGATCTTCGTGTTCCGGTACCTCGAATACAGGTCGTCGAGTTGACTGAGCAGGTAGTCGAGGAACTCGTCGTTCGCGACGAAGAGGTTCACTTCCCGCTTCATCGTCGTGGCGGTCGCCTGGAGGTCCGGAGGCAGGCGGTCGAGGTCCACGTTCGTGTTCACGCCGATGCCGATGATGACGTGGTACGTCTCCCGGCGATACACGCCTTCGGAGAGGATCCCCGCGATCTTGCGACCCTGGTAGACCGCGTCGTTGGGGTACTTCAGGCCCGCGAAGACCCCGAAATGCCGCAACGCCTTGACGACCGGCATCCCGGCGAGGAGGCCGAGGACCCAGGCCTGCGGCTCCTTCGGGCGGAGGATGACGGAAGCGTACAGCCCTCCCGGCGGCGAGGCCCAGGCGCGACCCTGCCGCCCTTTGCCCGCCGACTGCCGGTCGGCCCAGAGGACGAGGCCTTCCTCCAGGTCCGTCTCGAGCAGCTCCTTCGCGGTCTCGTTCGTCGACTCGAGGACATCGAAGTGCCACATGGACCGTCCCACGATCTTTCGGTTCGGGTCGTGGAACTCGCCGATCTTCAACGGAAAAATCGGACGCGCGGCGTCTATTTCAACGTTCCCGGCTCACGTCGTCGCCCGGACCGCGGCGGGCGCCTTCGCCTTCGACAGATCCTGGCTCGCGAGGAAGCCCCAGAACATGACCGCGATCCCGACGAACTCGCCGATGTACAGGGCCCAGGAAAGCCCGAAGCGCGCGAGGGACCCGCCCGCCGCGATGATCACGGCCCCGATCCCGATCCAGAGGTTGAAGAGCATGCGGGTGCGCCAGAAGGAGTAGGCGGCGATCCCGATCAGCGCGACGCTGCCAGGGATCGTGAAGAGCGGGGAATAGATCCGGACGCTGTCCGGCAACGCCGTCCCCGCGACCGGAATGGACGAGGCGAAGGCCGCGGTGTTGACGGTCGCGCCGGCGACGGCGACCGCGAAGCCGGCGAAGAGGACCAACGTATAGAGGGCGAAGCCGAGGCCCGCCCGCCGGTGGATCAGCAGGACGGAACCGATGCCGAGGACCGCGACGAGTGGCGCCGCCACGAGGTAGTACGCTTTGTAGGTCGACGGAGTCCATCCGTAGGCTTCCGCGAGAAACTGCGTGAAGGCCGCGACGCCGTACAAGGCGAGGCCTAGGGCCCACGCAAGCTGGAACGGTTTTCGGCGGGAGATCCATTGGTTGACCACGAGGGCCGCAAAGATGAAGCTCACGACCGTCGCGCCGAGCGATACCGCTGCGCCTTCCGTGGACATCGAGGGCCGCGGACCGAGGCCGCTCGGATAAAGATTCGCGATGGAATTCAGCCTAATCCCGCTGACGGCTCGAGCCCTCAGGGGGAGTCTTGGACGAGTTCGAGGAGGACGCCGCGGGCCGATCGCGGGTGGAGGAAGGCGACGAGCCGTCCATGGGCCCCGGGTCGCGGTTCGGCGTCGATCAACTCGAGGCCTTGCTCTCGGAGGCGGCGCATCTCCTCGCGAATGTCGCGGACGGAGAAGGCCAGGTGATGCAGGCCTTCGCCGCGACGCTCGATGAACCGGGCGATCACGCCTTGCGGCGAAAGGGACTCGAGGAGTTCAATCCGGACCGGGCCGGCCCGGAGGAAGGCGACCCGCACGCCCTGCGCCGAGACGTCCTCGGCCGGCTCGGCCTCGAATCCGAGCTTGCGGTAGTCGGCTAGGGCCTCGTCGAGCCGGCGGACCGCGACCCCGATGTGGTGGGCGGGCCCGATCATACTTCCTGCCTTGGCCGGTAGGTCCCGAACACCGTCCGGAGGACGTCGCTGATCTCCCCGAGCGTCGCCTTCGCCTGCACGGCCTCGATGATCGCCGGCATGACGTTCTCGTCCTTGCGAGCGACGTCCTCAAGGCGGCCGAGATGCCTCTTCGCCGCCTTCGGATCCCGGCCCTCGCGGAACTGCCGCAACGTTCGAACCCGTTCCGCGGCGAGCTTGGGGTTCGTCTTGGGGATCGGGATCCGCTCGCCCTCCTCGACGAAGGCATTCACGCCGACGACCGTCCGCTCCCCCCGTTCGAGCTCGACCTGGTAGCGGTAGGCCGAATCGGCGACCTGCAGCTGGACCCAACCGGACTCGATCGCCTTGCGCATGCCGCCCCGGCGGTCCACTTCGCGGATCAGGGCGGCGGCCTCCGCCTCGAGACGGTCCGTCAGGGACTCGACCACGGCCGAGCCGCCCGCGGGATCGACCGTGTTCGCGACGCCGCTCTCGTGGGCGAGGATCTGCTGGGTGCGCAACGCGAGCCGCACGGCCTTCTCGGACGGCAGGGAAAGGGCCTCGTCCATGCTGTTCGTATGGAGGGACTGGGCACCGCCGAGGACGGCGGCGAGGGCCTGCACCGCCACGCGGACCGCGTTGATCTCCGGCTGTTGGGCCGTCAGCGTGACCCCCGCCGTCTGCGCGTGAAACCGGAGCGCCATCGACTCCGCCTGCTTCGCGTGGAACCGGTCCCGCATGATCGTCCCCCAGAGGCGGCGGGCGGCCCGGAACTTCGCGACCTCTTCGAGCAAGTCGATGTGGGCGTTGAAGAAGAACGAGATCTGCGGGGCGATCGCGTCGACATCGAGGCCTCGGGCCACCGCCTCATCGAGGTACGCGATCCCGTTCGCCAGCGTGAACCCGATCTCTTGCACCGCGGTCGCGCCGGCCTCGCGGATGTGGTATCCGCTCACGCTGATCGCGTTCCATCGCGGCACCTCGTGCGAACAGAACTCGATCACATCGAGGGCGAGGCGCATCGAAGGGCCCGGCGGATAGATGTACGTGGAGCGCGCGACGTACTCCTTGAGGATGTCGTTCTGGACCGTGCCCCGCAGCGCCTCCCGGCGGATGCCTCGGCCCTCGGCGACGGCGATGTAGAGGGCGAGCAGGATCGGCGCGGTCGCGTTGATCGTCATGCTCGTGCTGACGCGGTCGAGCGGCAGGCCGTCGAACAGCCGGCCCATGTCCTCGATCGTCGAGATCGCCACGCCGACGCGCCCGACCTCGCCTCGGGCGAGGGGCGCGTCGCTGTCGTATCCCATCTGCGTCGGCAAGTCGAAGGCGACGCTCAAGCCCTCGTTCCCGTGCTCGAGGAGATACCGGAACCGCCGGTTCGTCTCCTTCGCGGTCCCGAAACCCGCGTACTGGCGCATCGTCCAGAGGCGGCCGCGGTACATCGTGGCCCGCGCGCCGCGGGTGAAGGGCGGCTCGCCCGGGAATCCGAGCGTCGCCGCGAAGTCCGCGGGGGAGTGGTGGGGCGGCGTCAGGACGACGTCCAAAGGGAGGTCGCTGCCGGTCTTGCCCGACGCGGTCAATGGGGCCGATCGTCCTTGTTCGCGCTTCGCGGGAGACCGCGGACGCTTCTTCCGTGTCGCCATGGCCCTTCGGACGTCGGACCAATGGACCCGCGGATAAGGGTTGCGTCAATAGGTCGTCCAGGACAGGCCGAGCGGAGGGACCGTCACGCCCCGCCCTCGTTCGACGCTCCCGACGACGCGCGCGTTCACCTCCGGGCGGAGGGATCGGATGATCGGCTTCGCCGCGTCCTCCGGCGCGACGATCGCGAAGCCCATCCCCATGTTGAACGTCTGATACATCTCCGACGGTGCGATGCCGCCGAGCATCTGGAGACCCCGGAACACGGGGGGCACCTCGAGCGGCTCCGAGATCCGGAACTCGACGTTCGGCTTGAGCCGGACCAAGTTCCGGACCCCGCCGCCAGTGATGTGCGCCATCCCGTGGACCTTCCCGCGACCGAGGGCCCGCAGGACCGGACGGACGTAAATCGCGGTCGGCTCGAGGAGCTCCTCCCCCCAGGGCCGTCCGCTTTCCGGGACGGAATCGAAGATCGTCAGGGCCGAGTCCGCGAGGACCCGTCGGGCCAGCGTGAGGCCGTTCGAGTGGATCCCTGTGCTCGGAAGGCCGATGATCACGTCGCCCGGCCGGATCGCCCGGCCGTCGATGATCTTCGTCTTGCGGACGGCCCCGAAGCAGGTCCCCGCGAGGTCGATCTCCCGGATGAGTTCCGGGACGACGGCGACTTCCCCGCCGATGATCGAGACGTTCGCGAGCTCCGCGCCTCGGTTCAGGCCGACGCCGATCTGGCGGGCGACTTCCTGGTCGTAGGCCGAAATCGCGACGTAGTCGACGAACGCAAGCGGCTCCGCCCCGATGCAGATCATGTCGTTCACGTTCATCGCGACGCAGTCGATGCCGATCGTGTCCCACCGGCGCATCTCCTTCGCGATGAGGACCTTCGTGCCGACGCTGTCCGTGCAGAGGGAGAGAGCATGGGACCCGAAGTCGACGAGGCCGGTGAAGTGGCCAATCTTCGTGAGGGGTCTGCCTACGCCCTTCCGTCGATAGCGCAGGGCAGCGACGAGGGCGGCGATGTGCGCCGCCTTCTCGTCCTGACTCACGCCGGCCTCCGCATAGGTGCGGACCACGCGCAAGCAACCAAGCGCGGCTATTTCAAGGGTACGCGGGCCGCCGGCTTAACATGTTAACCGTAACTGCTCGGCCGCGGGCCGGGCCTGCGGGCGCGTGAGTAGCGCGCGCGGCGCGCCGACGAGTGCGGAAAGTAATCTGACAGCGGGCCGGTGCCCGTTACTCTCCGGTTTGTGTTATAGTAAGAACCCCCCCCCCCCGGGGCTTACCGGTTAACCGGCAATTCGGCGAATCTTAGATTTCTAATCGGGGAATTGGGGACCAGGAGAACAAAAGTCAGGGTCGATTCAGCGGGAATCGTTGACGTCGCGACGCCCTGGGCGGCCGGAATCTGCTCTTTCGCCATTTGGCTCTTCTTCCTGAACAAGTACGACGAAGAGCATTCAGCTCACATCGCCGACGTTCAAGCAAGCGCGTTCGATGAGATGCCCCCTCGAGCAAAGGCCGTTGGGGATCCGCCTCGTCACAATATTTACCCATATTTCGATTCCCCACCCATGGCTTACCTGCAGGTCAACGAAATAGCTGCGTTGCGGTGGTTGGAGAACGCGTTCCCGATTTCACCTTCCCCTCGCCTCGTCGATTGGGCAGAAGTCCTAAGGGATCTTTCCGCCGCGGCCGGTCTTGGCGGCGAGAATGAATGTGAATCGATGATCGAATCGATTAGGCAGCGAGGATACTTCGAAGGCGGACGGACGTCGGGCGGAATGTTCCGGGGAAGCATCACTCCCGCGGGGCAGGAGACTCTTCGTGCACTGGAAGCCGAAGGGGCTCGGCGTCGCGCAGAGGGTTCGTTCGCAAAAAAACTCGCTCGCTACGTGGCAGTACAATCCGGTCCCATTCTCGTTCAGGCCATCGTTGGAATCGTCATCGGCGCACTGATCGGATGGATCACCGGAACGTTGCAGACCGCTCTGCTGACCGGTTTGGCGTCAGCCACTGCTGCCGGACGCGTCCCTCAGGTCCGTGTGTGAGCGAGCGCGCCGCCATCGGAGTCCTCATCAGCATGAACCCGCCGACCCGCGACATGGGGGAGGAGGCGGCATCTGCGGGATTCGATACATCCAACGAACTCGGACCGAGGAAATATCCCCGCATCCAGCTGTTCACGTTGGAGGGACTGCTGAATGGCAAGAAAGTTGACTGCCCCCCATTCGTCGCGGGTCAAGGAAACGTGACGTTCAGGCGAGCGCCCGTGGCGGGGATGGAGGATCGCTCGAAGACGAAAGCATCCTCGATCCACGAGTTAGAG
>VBLS01000060.1 GCA_005878635.1 Methanobacteriota archaeon
TGACCCAGAGGCGCAACGCCGGATATCGATCCGGTACACCCTCGAACGTGTCGTGAAGGAATTGCGTGACCGACGGCGGGGAGACTTCCTCGGGGTCCCTCGGTTCGCCATTGATCGCGAGTCGATTGGCGATCAGCAGCGCGCGCGATCGGAGGAGGGAATCAACCTCGAAGCCCGCGTCGCCGAGGGCCTTCCGAATCACGGCGGTGTCGAGCGTCGAACCGACGCAGCAGACGCGCTCGCCCCTCCGCAAGGCCTCCGCGACGAAAACGCTGGCGACCTCGACTTGTCGCCTTCGCTCCTCGTATACCTGGAGGACGTGCGACCCGAGGGGCGGTGCCCGTACGAGAGAGTCCCACTTGGGGACCTCGAGGAGCGGCCTAGGTGAGCGGCCGCTGGCCGTTCGTTGGACCATCGCCTATTCGGAGTATCGGGTCAGCCCGCTTGAATGCTTCAGAGCTAACGGTAACTAGGTGCGTCGATGGACGTCCTTCCTTTTCCATGGATGCGTGATCCCATACGTCGCGACGACGGATCGAACCGGGTCCCAGGCTAGGTCCGCCGCGTCGGAGAATCCCGCCGGGCTGCAGGCCACCGAGCCCGGTTGCATCCGCCCTTATGTAGGATGTGCAGTTACGGATGCGCGTGCCTTCGAGGCGGCGAACAGGAAGAACGACTTCGCGATGCGCCTGGGCGGAGACCGATCCCCTCTTGATGGAATATCACGACTCGGAATGGGGCGTGCCTCAACACCACGATCGAACGCTATTCGAGTTCCTCATTCTGGACGGCGCTCAAGCGGGCCTGTCCTGGCTCACGATCCTGAGGAAACGCGAGGCGTATCGGAAGGCCTTTCTCGGTTTCGATCCGGAGGCCGTTGCCTCGTTCGATTCAGGGGATGTCCGACGGCTGCTCGCCGATGCCGGGATCGTGCGAAATCGGCTCAAGATCGCCTCCGCGATTCGGAACGCGCGGTCGATCCTGGCCATTCGGAAGGAGTTCGGCAGCTTCGATGCCTACCTCTGGAGGTTCGTTCAGGGCCGACCACGGACCAACCAATGGAAGAGTCTGAGGCAAATTCCCGCGCGCACCCGCGAATCGGACGCCCTGAGCGCGGACCTGAAGGCCCGAGGATTCTCCTTCGTCGGGTCGACGATTTGCTACGCCTTCATGCAAGCGGCGGGCATGGTCAATGACCATGTGGTGAGCTGCTTCCGCTACGCCGAGGTGTCAAGGCTCCCCCTGACGGTCCATTGAAGGGGCCTAACTATTTCCCACTCCAGTCCCTTGGCGGGTGTCGGCGACAACGTGCCGGAGACGCGGGCCTGGCAGCAGATGCAGGAGATGTCCGCCCGTCTCCTGAAGGAGCGGACCGGGTCGGGCGTCGACGCATGGAACCGACGGATCCGGAAGGAGCGACCGGGCAGCGAAGCGGATTTGCGCGCCTGGTTGACGAAACATGGCGTGACCGGATATGCCCAATCGTTGCTCGTGATGGAGCGCTTCGGATATCCGGACTTCATGGTAGCGAGCGCCGATGAACTGATCCGCGGGCAGTACGCGGATCGGCCGAGACTCCGCCCCATCTACGATCGGATCATCGAGGCCGCGGCTTCCCTGGGCGAGGTGACCGTCCAGGCCCGCAAGACCTACGTTTCGCTCGTCTCCCGCAAGCGGACGTTCGCGCGAGTGCAGGCGTCCGCGAAGAACCGGGTCGACGTCGCCTTGCGTCTGGAGGGTGCAAAGCCAGGCGGGCGCCTGAAACCTTCGCGGATCCAGGAGACGATGCGGGTGCAAGTAGGCCTCGCTTCGCCCAAGGACCTGGATTCCGAGGTCCTCGAGTTGTTGCGACGAGCATACGAGGAAAACCGGTGAGGTTCAGCCCGTCCTCCTACAGGGTAGACCTTCCTCCCATGTCGCTGCCGTTATCCAGTCCCGCTGTCCAGTGGCTTAGACGGATGGGTGACGGCGACGCGTCGACGAAAGCCTAGCTCTCGCGCCCGACGAAGTCGCGATAGACGTGGATCGCTCGTTCGCTCGAGTGCCAATCCCCCGAGATCTTGATTGCGGGCAATTCCTCCTGCCCAGCGCGCAAACCGAGGTACTTGGCCGAGTATGACCCGCGACGCCCCAGCACCCGCAGCGGTTTGAGCTCGTCCTCGCGCGTGCCGACTTGGTCGAGGAGGTCGATCAACGAGCGCGTCATCGACACCCGCAGGAAGGTCTCCAGCTCCGATAGGTTTCCTTCGTGTCCCCGGACGAGGCCGTGGAGGTACCGGTCACGATCTGGCGGGAGGATGTGGACGGGCGGCCAGTCGTGCTTGAGAAAGTGCAAATTGAGGAGGAGCCGGCCGACGCGGCCATTCCCGTCGCCGAACGGATGAATTGATTCGAACTCGAAATGCATCCAAGCCCCCAGGCCGAACGGGTCCTCGCCGAGCATGTCTCGCCGCGTGTACTCAGCCTCCCACCTCGCCATCATGGGGAGCACCTGCTCCATCCGCGGCGGCGCGTGCTTCATGCCTGCGATTCGGACGTTGACCCGTCGCCACTGGCCGGCATCGGCCTTAGTCCCACCGAAGACCTCCCGATGGAGCTGCAATGCGGTCGCGAGGCGGATCGGCTCTCTCCGTCGGTCGAGCAGTTTCGCAAAGGCTGCGGCGTGCTGGATCGTCTCGATGACGTCGGGCATCGGTCGATTCCCGACCGATTTCTGCTCGAGAAGGATTCGCTCCACGTCCGAGCGGTCCAGGGTGTTCCCTTCGATTGCGTTCGTACCCCATGTGTTCAGTGCGCCAGTGCGCTTCCAAACATCTTCGGGCAAGGAATCGAGCGGGCTTCGGGTGAGCAACTCTGCCCTCAGGGTGGCTAATATGCTTTTCCGCATCAGCAGATTTGAATCCCATATTGACTATTTGCATGTATATGTGATAAGACCATAAACATACCATAGACCATATGCACGTGAGTCCCGCGAACCCGCGGCCGTGTCGTGGCGAGCAGGGTTCACGCCTTCTGACGGAACTCCATCTGTTGGAAGACTGCGATCGTGAGGATGACCATCGCGATCGAAAACGCGATGAGGATGCCGACGGCCGTCGCGACGGAAAGGTCCGTGCGGTATCCGGCGAGGGGGCTGACCGTGATCGTGCCCTTCAAGATCGTCCGCAAATAGTGGATGACGCTGAGTTTCGGGACGTCCCCCGGAATCGATCCCACGATCGACTCCCAGACGAAGCCGATGAGCAGGCCGACCGCGAGCGGCTTACGGACGAGGACCGAGATGAAGAGGAAGAGGCCCCCGTAGGCTGCACTCCCGAGGATCGTCACGAGGAGGAACCCTCCTAGCACATCGAGGTCGGTGGCGAACGAAAACCCGCCGTACGCCTCGGTCACGCCGTACGCCACGACCAGCGGGGGGACCAGCAGGATCAGAACCGCGGCGAGGTAGCCGAAATACTTATACGTCGCGATCGCAGGCTTCGAGATCGGGCGGGTCAGGAGGAACGGAAGCGTGTTGTCGTCGATTTCCTCCCGAATGAGGGAGGTCGCGTTTACTAGGGTCACGAAGATGAGGACGACCTGGAGGAAGAGCGGCACCATCACGGCTTGGAAGAGCTGCAGGACGTCGAAACTTGCGACGCGAGCCGCCGCCAGTCCCACCGCGAGAATTAGTGGCACCGAGGAGAGCAGGGCCATCGCGATGATCCGTCGCG
>VBLS01000061.1 GCA_005878635.1 Methanobacteriota archaeon
CTCGCTGGTTGCGGTTCATGGGATACGACACCGCATACCCGGAGCCGGGACCGGATCGATCCCTGATTGAGCGAGCGCGGGCCGAGGATCGGATCCTCCTCACGCGGGACAAAGAACTCGCGTCCCGCGTTCCCGGGTCGGTCCAGATCCGCTCGGACGATTTGGAGGAGCAGATCCGCGAAGTCGCCGAGCAATTGCCCCTCCGACTCATCGACCCTCTCTCCCGTTGCTCTCTCTGCAACGAGGTCCTAGTCTCCGCGGTGCCCGAGGATGTGAAGGGGCTCGTCCCGGAGGGAGTCCGGGTTCGGCATCACACGTTTTGGCGCTGCCCCTCCTGCGGCCGCGTCTATTGGCAAGGGAGTCACTGGGACAAGATGATCGCGCGGCTGCATGATCTCGATCTCCCGCGAGCCCCGTAATCGGCACGACCGCCGAATGTTTTCTTGCGCGAGGCAAACGCTCATAAACCGAATCGAAAATGGGGTGGGGGTCTAACGAAATGGAAGGGTCCCTCGTCCTCGAGGACGGAACGGTGGTCCGAGGGGCCTTTTTCGGGGCCCCGCGGCGGATTTTGGGCGAGCTCGTTTTCAACACGAATATGACGGGCTACACGGAAGCCTTGACCGATCCCTCGTATCGCGGTCAGATCCTCATGATGACCTATCCGCTCATCGGGAACTACGGCGTGAACCCGGAGAGCATGGAGTCGGAGACGATCCAGCCGTCGGGATTCGTCGTCAAGGAGGCCTGTGCGACCCCGAGCCATCCCCGGAGCACGATGGACCTCGCGGCGTTCCTCCAGCGGCATGAGACGCCCGCGATGGAGGGTGCCGACACGCGCGCCCTCACGATCCGGATCCGGTCGAACGGGACGATGAAAGCCGCCCTCGTGCCGGCCGACGAGGAGGCGGACGACGTCGCTAAGGAAGTCCGGGCCGCCCCGCATCCGGACACGCGGAATCTCGTCGCCGAGGTCAGTTGCCGTGACGTCGAACGGTTCCCTGGGGTCGGGACCCGCACGATCGTCGTGGTCGACTGCGGGGTGAAGCGGAACATCATCCGCGAGGCCCAGCGATACGCGAGTGTGGTCCGCGTGCCCTTCGACACAGCCACCGATGCGATCATGGCGCTGCAGCCGGACGGCGTCATCCTGTCCAACGGCCCGGGGGATCCGGCGCATCCGGAGGTCGTCGCGACCTCGGTGCGAACCGCGCGCGAACTCGCCGGTCGCGTCCCCCTCCTGGGGATCTGCCTCGGCCACCAGTTGCTTGCGCTCGCCTTCGGAGGAAAGACGTTCAAGTTGAAGTTCGGCCACCGCGGCGGCAACCAGCCGGTCAAGGACCTGCGGACCGGCCGCGTGCACATCACGTCGCAGAACCACGGCTTCGCGGTCGATGCGGATTCCCTGCCATCGGAATTCGAGGTGACCCACGTCAACCTGAACGATCGCACGGTCGAGGGCATGGCCCACCGCGAGCTCCCGATTTTCTCCGTCCAATACCACCCGGAGGCCCGGCCGGGGCCGTGGGACAACGAATACATCTTCGGGGACTTCGTCGCGGAGATCAAGGGGGCGTAGGCCGCGGCACGGGGGTGGGGCGATGCCCAAGCGCGAGGACGTTAAGACCGCGATGGTGATCGGCTCCGGCCCCATCGTGATCGGGCAGGCGGCGGAGTTCGACTATTCCGGGTCCCAGGCCTGCCGATCCCTCCGCGAGGAGGGCGTCCGGGTCATCCTCGTGAACAGCAATCCCGCGACGATCCAGACGGACCCGGAGACCGCGGACGCGGTCTATGTCGAGCCGCTCACGGTCCCGTTCATCGAGAAAGTGATCTCGAAGGAGCGGCCGCAGGGCATCCTGAGCGGGATGGGCGGTCAGACCGCGCTCAACCTGTGCAGCGAGCTGTCGGAGGCGGGCGTCCTGAGCCGGCACGGGGTTGAGCTCCTCGGGACGAAGATCGAGGCGATCACCGCGGGTGAGGACCGCCAGCGTTTCGCCGACCTCATGCGATCGATCGGGGAGCCGATCCCGCGGAGCCGCGCGGTCTCCGACACCGCGGCCGCGGCCGCCTTTGTCGAGGAGACGGGCTACCCCGTCATCGTGCGGGCCGCCTACACGCTCGGAGGAAGCGGGAGCGGCATTGCCCACACCACCGAAGAGCTCGAGCGGATCGTCGGCCTCGGCATCGCCTACTCCCGGATCAAGCAGGTCCTCGTGGAGGAGTCGGTCCTCGGCTGGAAGGAGTTCGAATACGAGGTCATGCGGGACGCCGCGGACAACTGCATCACAATCTGCAACATGGAGAACCTGGACCCGATGGGGATCCACACGGGCGAATCGATCGTCGTGGCCCCGGCGCAGACCCTGAGCGACGCGGACCACCAGATGCTGCGGGCCGCCGCCCTCCGGATCATCCGGGCCCTCGGGGTCGAAGGAGGCTGCAACATCCAGTTCGCGGTCCACCCGGGGACCGGCGAGTATCGAGTGATCGAAGTCAACCCACGGGTCTCGCGGTCCTCCGCGCTCGCGTCGAAGGCGACGGGCTACCCGATCGCGCGGATCGCGGCAAAGATTGCGATCGGCCTGCGCCTCGACGAGATCCCGAATCCGGTCACGGGGAAGACGCTCGCGTCGTTCGAGCCGACCTTGGACTACGTCGTCACGAAGATCCCCCGGTGGCTGTTCGACAAGTTCTCCACCGTCGATCGCCGGATCGGGACGTCGATGAAGAGCACGGGAGAGGTCATGGCGATCGGGAGGACGTTCGAAGAATCGTTCCTCAAGGCGATCCGCTCCCTGGAGATCGACCGCGTGGGCCTCGAGCCGAACCCGTGGTCCGACGACGATCTGATCCGGGAGTTACGAGAACCGACCGACGCGCGTCTGTTCGCGATCGCGGAGGCCGTGCGACGGGATCTCCCGACGGAGAAGATCGCCTCCCTGACGGCTTGGGATCCGTTTTTCATCGAGAAAATCCGCAGGCTGGTCCGGATGGAGGCCGCGCTGCGGGAATCCCCGAAGGACGCGACCCGCGTATCGGAAGCGAAGCGGCTCGGGTTCGCGGACGAATCGATTGCCGCGCTCACGGGCCGCTCCGAGCTCGCGGTCCGTCGCGCGCGGCCTCGGGTCGTCTACAAGATGGTCGACACCTGCGGAGGCGAGTTCGAGGCCGAGACGCCGTACTTCTACTCGACCTACGAGCCCGGCGGGGAGACGCAGAAACTGTCGGGTCGGAAGGTGCTGATCGTGGGGAGCGGCCCGATCCGGATCGGGCAGGGCGTCGAGTTCGACTACTGTTGCGTCCAAGGGATCCTCGCGCTGCGGGAGGAAGGGGTCTCCGCGATTATCGCGAACAACAATCCGGAGACCGTCTCGACGGATTTCGACATCTCGACCCGGCTGTACTTCGAGCCGCTCCTCCTGGAGGACGTCCTGAACATCATCGAGGAAGAGAAGCCCGACGGGGTCATCGTCCAATTCGGAGGGCAGACGTCCATCAACCTGGCGGTCCCGCTGGCCCGCGAGTTGTCCCGCCGACGCTCGCGCACCAAAATCCTCGGCACGCCGCCGGCGGCGATCGACTTGGCCGAAGACCGCCGGAAGTTCGCGGCGCTCATGCAGCACCTTCGGATCCGGCAGCCGGAAGCGGCCTCGGGCTACAGCTTCGACGAGGTCCGGGAGGTCGCCGCCCGGATCGGCTATCCCGTCCTCGTCCGCCCCTCCTACGTCC
>VBLS01000153.1 GCA_005878635.1 Methanobacteriota archaeon
CACGCGGGTCCGTCGCGCGATCAGTCGGCGGAGTTCCGGAGGTCCTCGTTCA
Organism: Methanobacteriota archaeon; assembly: GCA_005878635.1. GTDB lineage: Archaea > Thermoplasmatota > Thermoplasmata > RBG-16-68-12 > RBG-16-68-12 > RBG-16-68-12. The sequence continues at coordinate 53 of VBLS01000153.1, forward strand.
TCCGTCCAATTGAGGTCGAGATTTCCCGGCAGGGCCTTGTGGAACTCGCCGAGGGTGAAGCCTTGGACGTTGGAGTAGGAGATGTTCAGGGGGACGTCGTGGACCCCTTCGTAGAAGCGGAGATGATCGAACGGAGGGAACTCCATGGGGCGGCGATGGCCCGGGCCGAAATCAAGTTATGGTTCTTTTCATCTGCGAATGAAAATAAAAAAGAGGCGGACCGCGACTAGAGCGGCCCGCAGGTGTAGGGGTGGTGGGGGATCCCGAGGGCATCCGGCCGTTCGGCCCAGAGCTTGAAGCTGAAGCTCCCGCGGGATTGCGGGTGGATTTCCACGAGGAAGCCGTCCTGCGAGGGTCCGCCAAAGGCGACGAACCGCTCGGAGAAGACCGTCGTCAAGGTCCAATCCGCGAGGTTGGAACTCGCGGGGTTCGACGAAGCGACCATCCCGTAGTAGTTGAGCGCTTTCAGGAGGGACGAGCCCGAATTCCGGACGCCGAGCGAGGCGTTCAGTCCGGGTTCGACGAGGGACTCGTATCCTGCCGGATCGCGTTCTTGGACCTCATGGAGGACGGTCGCCCAATACTCCGCCGATCCGATCGAGCCCGACACGGTCGCGATGCTCGTCCCCGCCGCGAAGGAGATTCCCTTCGGGGCGAGGAGGGGCCCGTGCCAGCCGATGTAATAGATCAGCCGCGTCCCGGAAACGACTTCTTCCGCGCCGCAGCCGGCGTAGACCGTCACCTCGTCCGGGATCGTGTTGTTCGGGTTGCGGACCTCCATCCGGAGGATGGCGGGGACGGGGCGGTTCGCGCTGTTCGTCATCGCCGCGACGACGCGGATCAGGTCGCCCGGCGCGACGGAATCCGGGATCCCGTCCACCGTCAACGCGACCGCGAATCCGGTCACCTGCACGTCCTTCGTCACCGTGTTGCTCAAGGTGGGCGTCAGGATGCCCACCGCGCTCGCCGCGAGCAGGACTGCCACGAAGAAGGCCGCCCGCGGTCCCATTTTGATTCCGTCTCGCATCGATCACACCTCTCCCGCCCCACCGGGACGGGCCTTCTCGACAGGGCCTAATCGACGGGATAAGGAGGGCTCGTGCATGCATCGTGCACGTAGACGGATTAGAGCCGAAGCCGTCACCCTTTTCGAGGGCCTCGGGTGTCCCATACCGATGAAGCTCGCTGTCCTCGGTGCGAGGGGACTCCTTGGAGGCGCCGTCGCGCGCCGGGCGCGCCTCGCGGGCCACCAGGTTCGTGCGGTCGTCCGTCCGGGCCGGGACTCGCCCGCGTTCCCCATGGGGATCGAGGTCGTCGCCGGGGACCTAAGCTCCCAGGCATCCGTCCTCGAGGCGGTCCGCGGCATGGAGGTGGTCGTACACGCAGCGACGGTCCCGTATCCCGAGTGGCCGCGGTTCGTCCCGCTCTTCGCGGACAACGCACTGGCGGCCGCGGAAGCCGCGGGCGCGACTTTGGTGTTCCCCGGCAACGTCTACGTTTACGGCCGTCCTCGCTCCCGGTTCGTCGCGGAAGACCATCCCCAGGAACCGCATACCGTGAAAGGACGGATCCGGTTGGGCGTGGAACGAAAGTTCCTCCAGGCCCACCAGGATGGACGCGTCGATCTCGTCCTCCCGAGGTACCCGGACGTCTACGGCCCCGGAGCGATCCACGCCGACTTTCGACCCGTGTTCGAGGGCGCGTTGGCCAACAAACCGTGCCGCTGGCCTCTGAATGCCGACGCGCTCCACGAGTTCATCCTCAACGACGACGCGGCCGAGGCGATGCTCAAGCTCATCGGCACCCCCGCGGCGCATGGCCGGGCGGTCCATGTGCCCGGGCCCCGTGCGATCGTCTCGCGGGACTTCATCCGACTCGTATACGCGGCCGCGGGTTCAGGCGAGCCAATCGTTCGGGTCTTCGGCCGCGGCATGTACCGGCTGGTCGGGTTGTTTTTTTCCTTGGAGAGGGCGGCATACGAGATGGCCTATTTGTTCGACGATCCGATCCTGCTGGATGGGACGCTCTATCGATCGCTGACGGGGAGCCCGCATCCGTCGACCCCGTACGAGGTCGGGGTACCGCGAACACTGGACTGGTTCCGAACGCATCGGGCAATAGCTTAATGCTCCCGAGTCTTCTTTACAAAAGGCGCGGAGATTTGTCGCTTGACGGAAGTGGTTCTCGCGGGCGCCTGCCGCACTCCGGTGGGCAAGTACGGCCGTGCGTTCCGCAACGTGGAGGCCGTTAAGCTTGGGAGCCTCGTCGTCGCGGAAGCGGTGAACCGGGCGGGGTTGGTCCCGGCCGACATCGAGGAGGTCCTCATGGGCAACGTGATCGCCGCGGGCCTGGGGCAGAACCCCGCCCGTCAGGCCGCCCTCTTCGGCGGGCTCCCCGACCGCGTCGGCGCGGTGACGGTGAACAAGGTCTGTGGGTCCGGCATGCAGACCGTGATGTTCGCCTCCGACATGATCAAGGCCGGTTCCGGCGAAGTCCTCCTGGCGGGCGGCATGGAGTCGATGAGCCGCGCACCGTATCTGGTCAAAGAAGCCCGCTGGGGCATCGGCATCAACAACGTGCCCTTCGTCGACGCGATGGTCAACGACGGCCTGTGGGATGCGTACAACCAATACCACATGGGCATCACCGGCGAGATTGTCGCGGAGAAGTTCCGCGTCACGAGAGAGGAGATGGACCGCTTCGCGCTCGAGAGCCAGCGCCGAGCGGCGGCCGCGACGCAAGAAGGCCGGTTCAAGGAGCAGATCCTCCCGGTCGATGTGCCCGGGGCCGCGCGCGTCGAGGTCGATGAGGGGATCCGGACCGACACCTCCCTGGAGAAGCTCGCGAAGCTGCCGCCGGTGTTCCGCGAGGGGGGCCAGGTGACGGCGGGGAACGCCTCCCAACTCAGCGACGGAGCCGCCGCGATGGTCGTCATGTCGGAGAAGGCCGCGGAGCGACACGGCGTGACGCCCCTCGCCCGCGTGATCGACTACAACACGGTCGGCGTGAAACCCGAACTCGTCATGGAGGCGCCGATCGCGGGCGTGCGGAAGCTCCTGAAGAAGACGGGCCTATCGATCGACGATATCGATCTCTTCGAGCACAATGAGGCGTATGCCGCGGCGAGTGTCACGGTGATGCGGGAGCTCGGGATCCCGCATGACAAGTTCAACGTGAACGGCGGCGCGGTCGCGCTCGGTCACCCGATCGGATGCAGCGGGGCCCGTGTGTTGACGACGTTGATCTATGGCATGAAGGACCGCGGCGCGAAGCGGGGCCTCGCCACCCTCTGCCTCGGCGGCGGCAACGCCGTCTCGATGATCATCGAGCGGCCCTGAGCGTGCAAGATTGGCTACGCCTTCGA
>VBLS01000155.1 GCA_005878635.1 Methanobacteriota archaeon
AGAAGAACGTCGGATCGCCGCCGGAGACGGAGCGAGCTCCGGCGTAGAAGATCCGGTAGCTCGTCTCGCCCCCGTCCCCGACCGAAAGCGCCGTCCAGCGGGTGAGCCAGACGATCCCCGTGCTCCCGGCCGGTGGCTGGAGGGAGGCGGCGTTCGCAACGCGCATCCGCACGCGCAGGGTGTCGGCATTGGGCTGACTCAGTTCCGCTGCGGTGAGGTCCATCGACGGGACGTTCGGTCCCGGGCCGCGCACCGGCGCGTAATGCGGCGCTTGCGCATCGCCCTTCGGATCCGAGACCGGGTTGTGCGGGACCGGCCGGGAGATGGTCGACCCGAAGACGCCGGGGCCCGCGACCTGTCGGGCGACGAAGAGGCTCGCCCCGTGGTGTTGGTTCGTCGTGTCGTCGTAGACGATCTGGGCGGCGCCGCTCGCGTCGACGGTGACGGAGAAGAAGTCCGCCATGCTCCGGTCCCCGTTGCTCGTCGTGCAGCCGAGCCCTTCCTGGCAGATCTGCCCGAAGTGCATCGGATGCTCCGTCGCGCGGACCTGGTAGATCGGGGAGCTCCCCGGGGCCGAGAAGTTGAGCCGGACCTGGGCCAGGTAGACGTCCCAGGGAACCGCCGTCGCGGCGGTGCGGTCCGAGAACCACGACGGGAAGGAGCCCGGGTCCCCTCGGACCGCGGTCCCATACCAGACGAGGTCGACGGTCCCCGCGGCGCCGCCGACGATCCACGGCCAGACGTTCGTGTTCGCGGGATCTCCGTTCACCTGCAACGGCGCGGTCCAGGTGTGGCCGCCGTCGGAGGATCCGCTCAGGTACACGTTGTGGTCGTGCGTGTCGACCCAGGCCGCATAGACATTCCCCGCGCGGTCGACCGCTGCGTTCACGAAGAGATCTCCGACGGATCCGCCCGGACTGGCCGGCGCGGCGAGTTGATCGAAGTGGAGCCCCGTCCGCTGTCCGGGGTTCACGTGGCCCGTGACCAGGGTGACGTGGTCGCCTCCGACGCACGGCAGGTACAGGTTGCGCAGGACCGGATCGAACTTGGTCTGTCCGCAGGTCGATCCTGGCGCCACGAAGAGCTTGTCCGATGCCGTCGAGAAGACGAGGCCTCCGGTCAGATCCGAAGACCCGGTCGATCCCGGCGAGCTGTAGACCTGGATGCCGCCCGCGAGCTGGTGGACGGTCAGGAAGATCGTATTGTCGACGGTTCCGGACGTCGCGCCGTTGTCCACGGCGAACCATTGCCGGTCTTGGGCCGGATCGACCGCGAGCGGGTTTTTCTTCCACGTGTTCCCGCCGTCGTTCGACACCGCCACCCCGAGGTTCACGAGGCCCTCCAGGTCCACGAAGTACGCGAACCCTTGATCGTCCGTGACGATGTCCGTGTCGCCGCCTCCCGGAGGCGGATCTGGCCTCGCCTCGATCGGCGAGACGATGTGGAAGGAATCCCCGCGGTCCGTCGAGCGGTGGACGAAGCTCTGCGATGTGGACGTGCCCCACGGCCCGGACTCCCACAGGTTGCCGTCCTTGTCGACGTGGATCATCGGCTCTCCCTCCGTCCGGAGGGGATCGGCGACGATGCTCGGTCCGATCGCGATGCCGCCGGTCGGGCGCGTCGGGTTCGGCGTGGGCGGGCCTGGCGTGAACGTGAGGTTCGCGGACCCCGAGTAGCCCGAGTTCAAGACGAGGAAGGGGACGACGCGGACCTCGTAGACGCCGGGGACGGGGAACAGGAGGAAGACCGCCTCCGACGTGGTGCCTCCCTGGGCGGACGACCCGACGAGGGTCCCGCCCGAATTGTAGACGTACAGGTCGAAGTCGTTGTCACTCGACGCCCAGGTGATCTGGATGCTGACGCCGCCGGAGTGGAGGGACCAGAAGTTCGACGGGATGTCGATCGTCAGGGCGAAATGATCGCACACGAGATTGCCGGGGTCGGCGGGAGGGCATTGCTCCGGAAGCGCGGTCTCCGCCGCGACATAGGACGCCCCGGTCCACGAGACGGACGGATTCGCCTCCGAGACCGTGCCGCCCCCAGGAGTCGCGGCCGCCGCGAGACCGGAGACCGCCGAGAAGACCAAGACCATTGCCGCAAGACCGCAAACCCACTCGACGCCGAATCGCCCCGGCCAGTGCCGAGGCTCGCCTACCCGCGCGGACACGGAGCCACCGGTGTACCTGTAACATGCGTCGCATCGTGAAACGTGTCGTTTCTGAATGGTTACCTCATGCCCGACCGGTCGCCAGTGATTTCCGAACCAACATCCTCAAGCG
>VBLS01000154.1 GCA_005878635.1 Methanobacteriota archaeon
TCTCACGCTGGGCCGCTTTGAAGGACTCGAACGGGTCGGCGGTCATGGTTCTCGGAGGCGGGGAGGGCGCTAGGCTTGATAACGGTTCGGCCTTGGTCTCTCTCGGATCGCCTACGAGATCGCGATTTCCCCCGACGTGATCGTCCCGGAGATTGTCACCCCGGTCGAAAGTTCGATGGAGAACGTATCTTGGCCCACGCCCGGGTTCGCGAGGTCCTGCATGACGATCCGGAACTGGCCGAAGGCGTCCCCGATGAATCCGGTCCCCTCGATCGTCGCCGTGGTCCCGTCGAAGACCGCGGACCCGATGAACGCGGACTGGAAGACCAGCCCCATCGTCGGATCGACGACGGCGACCTTCCCGATCTGATCGTCGTTCGCGAAGATCGAGAACTGCGCCTCGTTGCCCGACCCGTCCGTGACGGTCCCGTCCCCGTTCCCCTTGTGGCCGCCGTGGCCGTGTCCCACGGACAAGGTCACATCGAAGG
>VBLS01000156.1 GCA_005878635.1 Methanobacteriota archaeon
CGGACGTACAACGGATACGGGTCCACGAGCCGATAGTTGCTATTCACGCCGGACGGAATGCGACGTTTCGCGGCCTCCCAGGCCCGCGCGGACTTCTTCGTCCTCCGGCGATAAGCTTGGAGTTCTTCCTCCCAGGTAAGCATGATATCGTATAGGTGGCCGCTCGAACGCCCGCATACTATAAACGGTTTCCCGCAAGAAACCGCGAAAGCGATTTGGTCACTCCGCCGCCTTGCGTTGGAACGTCCACATGGCGAGGGCCAGCATGCCGACGAACCAGACGACCGCCGCCGACGCGACTGCGGTCAGGCTGAGCGTGGACCCGCCACCGAACGAGAACCGAATCGCCTCGGGCGCCGCGAAGGTAACGAGTTGCGTGTAGATCGAGCTCGGGTTGCCGAGGCCCACGACCTGCGAGAATCGGAACTGGGCCTGGAAACTGTTCGGGAAGAGGATGGACGAGAGGACGAAGGTGATGACCGGATAGAGGATGTTGAACGCGAGCCACACGAGGAAGCCGAAGAGGATCGCCGTGCCGCTCGTCTTGGCGAGGGTGGAGAAGATCAGCTGCAGCGGGATATAGAACGCGATCAGCAGCAAGCTCAGACCGAGGAAGGCGAGGGCGAAGCCCCCCGTCGGCCCCTTCCCTGAGACGGCGGTGAGGACGGCGATGCCGACCAGGTTGACGAGCGTGACGGGGACCGCGACGGCAGTGAAGGTCCCGAGGAACTTCCCCAGCAAGGTCCCGACGCGGCTCGCCGGACGGGAGAGGAGGAGGTCCAAGGTGCCTTGGACCCGCTCCTTGCTGATTGCGTCGAAGGTCACGACGACGGCGAAGATCGGGATGACGAACGTCGCGAAGCCGGCGGCCATGATCAGGAGGACGAAGTCGGGCCCCACGGTGAAGAAGGGCGAAGGAGGCGGTTTGGAGGTGAAGAACGCGCGCGTCTGGTTCTCGCCCGCCACCTGGATCGTGACGTTGGACGGACCCAAGGGGAGTTCGAGGCGACCGTACCCGTGCGAATCGACGTCCTTGACGTACGTGTCGTTGAGGTAGAGGCGTGCGACGACCGGCACGCCGGACCGACCCAGGACGTGCAGTCCGAGGTCGTTGGGAAGGCCGTCCGTGTCCAACGCCTCTGGCCGATTCTCCACGGTGAAGTTCTCCACCGGGTCATGGAAGAACACGCCCGTCCCGTATTCCGCGTTCCCGGTGCGAACGGAGACGCTGATGGCGGTTCGGTTTCCGACGGCAAGGCGTGCAAATCCGTCCCCGTCCGCCGACACGGTTCCGAGCGATACCGCGGGTTGGACCGAGATATCTGAAAACGACACGGTGGCGCCCGGCAGCGCTACGCCGAAGGGATCGGAGGTCCACACGACCACGAGGTGCTCTCCAGAGGGCGCAATCGCGGGGTGCGGCCATGCCACGAGGGGTGCGATCGAGGGACCCCCGCCGCTCGACCCGCGGCCGATTCCGTAGGCGCCCCCGACCATGATCAGGGCGAGGACGATGATCATGATCAGCATGCGGACGCTGCGCAGGTTGACGTAAAACTCGTGCCAGCCGACGGGGACCAGTCCCCGGAGAAACGCGGGGGCCTTCATACGCGTCCGCCTTTCGTGAGGGCGAAGAACAAATCCTCCAAGGAGCGTTCCGACGCCTTCAGTTCCTTGAGACGGGCGCCGGCCAGGACGAGCGCCTTGCTCACATCCGGACCCGCGTCGGTCCCCGATTGGACCGTGACGTCCAGGCCATTCGCGGTCCGGGTCGCGCCGGTGACGCCCGGGAGGGAGGTGACCGCGGCGATCGCTTCATCCGTGATCCCCTCGGCAGTCACATGGAGGACGATCGGTGCCCCCGCGGACATTTTCGAGGAGAGGTTCGCGATCGAATCGGCCGCGACGATCCGTCCGCGGTCGATGATGCCGACATGCTCGCACAGTTGCTCGACTTCGGAGAGGAGGTGCGAGGACAGGAAGACCGTCTTGCCTTTCCCGTTGAGGAATCGGATCAGGTCGCGGAAGTAGCGCATCCCCTGCGGATCGAGGCCGCTCGCCGGCTCGTCCATGATGAGCAACTCGGGATCGTGCAGAAGGGATTGGGCGAGGGCGAGTCGCTTCTTCATCCCGTGGCTGTAGGTCTTCACCTTCTTGCGGGCGACGTCGCCGATCCCGACCTGGCCGAGGAGATCCACAGCCCGGCGTTTCGCGGCGGCCCGAGGGATCCCGTGGAACGAAGCGTAGTACTGGAGATGGGCGAGCCCCGTGAGCGTCGGATAGAAGGAGACCTCATCGGGCATCACGCCGATCCGCTCCTTGACCGCCATCGGGTCCTCGTGGACATCGTGACCCGCGATGCGGACGGTCCCGTTGGTCGGGGAGAGCACGGTCGAGAGAATCCGGATCGTCGTCGTCTTCCCGGCCCCGTTCGGACCGAGGAAGCCGAAGATGTCGCCCTTCGGCACGGAGAACGACACGCCGTTCAGGGCGCGGGTTCCTCCTTTCCGGCCGTAGACCTTGACGAGCCCCTCCACCTCGATCACGCCGAGCGGGACGAAGTCGCCGTCCAAATAAGTTTGCGGCGAATGTTGGATTTAACCTTAAACAAGGTTGATTCGCGGGCAGACCCGACCGTGCGGCGCGAAGCGGATTATAGGATGGCCAACCTTTCCACGGCGATGGCCTACGACATCCTCGTCCGGGGAGGGAGCGTCCTCGATGGCACCGGTTCGTCGCCGCGGACCGCCGACATTGAGATCCAGGGAGGGCGGATCGTCCGTGTGGGCGAATGCGCGGGAGCTCGCGCCGATCGGACGATTGACGCGAGGGGCCTCTTCGTAGCACCGGGCTTCATCGACATCCACACCCACAGCGACATCGGGATCCTCGTCGAGCCGACGGCGGAGTGCGCGGTCCGCCAAGGCGTGACGACCCATGTGATCGGCAACTGCGGGGATTCGCCCGCGCCGATCAGCGAAAAGTACCGCGAGCTCGCGACACGGCGATTCGAATATTACGCGCAGGCGCGCGAGTGGAATTGGACGACGTATGCGGAGTACCTCGATTTCATGGCGGCCAGCGGGGTCGGCGTCAACATCGCGGGCCTCGTTGGCCACGGGGCCGTCCGGACCGCCGTCATGGGATTCGAGGAGCGAGCGCCGACTCGCGAAGAGATGCAGTCCATGAAGGGCCACGTCGCGGAGGCGATGAACGCGGGCGCGTTCGGCATGAGCACCGGCCTCGTCTATCCGCCCGGCTGTTTCGCCGCGACGGAAGAGATCGTCGAACTCGCGAAGGTCGTCGCTCGCCACGGCGGATTCTACGCGTCCCACATCCGCGGGGAGCGGGAGACGATCGTCGACGCGGTGAAGGAATGCATCGAGATCGGGGAGCGCGCCGGATGCCCCGTCCAGATCAGCCACAACAACCCGAAGTACGGAGGCATCGGCAAGTCTCCGGAGATCCAGGCCTTGTGGGAGTCCGCGCACAATCGCGGGCTCGACGTCCTGGTCGACAATGACGTGCACACGGACTTCGGACCTCCGTTGAGCCATGCCCTCCCGCAATGGACGCAGAAGCTGCGGACGCAGGATCTCGTAAGCCTCCTCCACGATCCTGCGAAACGGAACGAAATCCGAGAAGAAGTCCACGCGGACCGCAAACCCGGCGCGGGGTACGTCGGGTTGTTGGTCCACGATCGCTTCGATCGAATCTGGCTCCTGCGGTGCCCTCACGATCCCGCGAAGGAAGGGCTCACCATCGCCGAGCTGGCGGCCCGTCGCGGCGTCGATCCCTGGACCGCCTACTTCGACGTGATCGTCGAAGAGCAGGACCGAGCCGTCGGCCTCTTCGACTACATGGACCTGGGAGAGATCAAGTCGACCTTGCGCCATCCGTTGGTGATGATCTGTTCGGACGGTTGGGTGTCTCCGAAGGACGAGCGGACCTCGGCGACCGCGCCCTACCAACCCTGCACCTTCGGCGAGTTCCCGGGAGTCCTGCAGCGGTTCGTTGTCGAGGAGCCCGTCCTCACCCTCCCAAACGCGATCCACAAGATGACGGGCATGCCGGCCCGGCGGTTGGCCTTCAAGGACCGCGGGCTCATTCGAGAGGGATTCGCCGCCGACCTCGTCGTCTTCGACCTGCCGCGGGTGAAGGATCGCGCCACGAACCGGTGGCCCCATGCGTATCCGTTCGAAAATTATCCGCACGAGTACCCGGAGGGGATCGACTGGGTTCTCGTAAACGGACAGATCGCCGTCGAGGACGGGAGGCCTACTGGAAGCCTTTCGGGACGCGTCCTTTGGCACCGAC
>VBLS01000157.1 GCA_005878635.1 Methanobacteriota archaeon
CGCTTCCTCGGGCGACAGTTCCCCGCGATCGACCATCTCCTGGACGAGGGAATGGTCTCGGGTCACCTGGAAAATCTCACGCTCGTTGATGATGTACGCCCGGGAATCGCCCACGTTTGCCACATAGAGGTCGCGACCGTCCACGATGCCAAGGCTGAGGGTCGTCCCCATCCCCGCGCACTCCGGATTTCGCGCCGCCTCGGCGAAGATTGCCTTGTTGGCCTGGTCCACGGCGGCTCGGAGCTCCTGGTCGTACGTCCCTTGCGGGATGTCCTCCGGGGTCGTCAAAAGCGGCAGGATCGTTCGGGCGACCGCCCTCACGGCCGTTCGGCTCGCCACATCCCCGCGACGGTGGCCTCCCATGCCATCCGCCACCATCAGGAGCAGCCGGGTCCGCGGCTCGGACAGGTACGCCGTCTGGACCTCCATGGCGAGGAGACTGTCTTCGTCGACCGGTCGGACCTTCCCGACGTTCGAGGCGAACCCGAGCCGACGACGGGGCGAACGAATCACGGTGTCCGCGGCTCCTGTCGACCCTCTGTTTTCTACGATTTTTCGCGCCATGCTCAGGACCCCCTGCGTCGTTGGCCACCTTTGAAGGCGATCGTCATGTATGGGCCTCTCCCCGGCTTGTACACCAGGGCGACGACGTCCCCGTCGGTGAGCTCCTGGCGTTTGAACCCTGGAATCTGTTGATACGTCCTGCCGCCATCGTGCGACATCGCGGTGCCATTCAGGCTTCCCAAGTCCTCGATCCAGCACCGTCCTTTCGGGTCCCTCACGACCCTCGCGTGATGTTTCGAGAGGTACCGTTCCGCATCGAGGATCCCGATCTCGGGAGGACGTCCGAAGCCTTTCTTCGTGCAACCCTGATCGCACGACTTGTGGTCCCGCCCAATCTCAATCTCCTTCTTGACCCGGCATTTCTTCCCCAGGACCACAAGGTGCGGAAAGCCCGGGGACTTCTCCGACCCTCCCGCGATCGCCTCGGCCATGTCCTGCGCCGTGGGAAACCGCCGTTTTGGATCGAAGGCCATGGCCCTCGTCACCACGTTGGAGATCTCCGGCGTGACGCGGGGAACGAGGTCGTGGGGGGATCGGAAGAGTTCCGTCTTCCCTCCCGCGAGCTGTTTCATCGAGGCCCGGGGATCCTGGCCGGTCAGGAGGAAGAAGAAGACCGCACCGACGCCGTACAGATCGCTCGCCGGAGTGGCCTCTCCTAGGTTCTGCTCCGGTGCGCCCCAGCCGGGCGTGTAGATGACGGTCCCGGATCCCATGAACTGGTGGAATTCCTTCTTCGCCGCCCCGAAGTCGATCAGGACGACTTCGCGGTTGACATCGAGGATGATGTTGTTCGGCTTGACGTCCCGGTGGATGACGTTCCGCCCGTGCAGATAGGCGAGGGCCTCCAGCAGCTGGAGGATGTATCGGGTTGCCGTGTCCACATCGGCCGCCTTGTCGCGGTATCGTTCCGACAGGGTGTCCCCCTCGAGCTTCTCTTCGACGAGGCAGAACGGGCCCAGGTTGGTCCCTTCGTCCAGATACCGTACGACCCGCGGATGGCCGGGCGAGGCGAGGGCCTTCAAGATGTCGGCTTCAATCCGGAGCCTCTCGTCCGCCTGCTCCAGATCCGGCCCGCTTGCTTCCTTCACGACGACGGCTTGTCCGCGGCTCGACTTGCCCAAGTAGACCGTCGACATCCCGCCGTCCGTCAACTTGCTCGCGACCTGGTACCGTCCCTTCCGACCTTTCAGGGTACAGGGAAGGGGGAGGGTCATACGCTCCGCTGGCCTATTTCAACACGAATTGCAGCTTCACCAATTCAGCGACGTCGATTTCGTCGGCGTCTTGGAGCTCGTTGCGGCCGTTGCCCGTGACAAGGATTCGGGAGCTGCCCCGGACCAGCCAGGTTTTGTTCGTACTTCGTTTCCGTTGCACCATCGTCGTCCCGTCTTCGACGAAATACTTGTCCCCTTCCTGGAAGACGGTCAGGTGTCCCCGGGAAATCTCATTCGACTTCCCCGGGTCGGGCAGGAATTTGGCCAGGTCCGTGCGGCCGATCAGCCATTGCGACGGTGAGAGCGGCCTCTCGGTGTTGTCGGGAAAGATGAGGTAGCCCGTCTTGGGCGGCTCCTCGGGCGGCTCTTCCGGGGCCGCCTCCCCTTCAACGTCCGTCGACTCGACCAGGGCTTGGCCGTCGGATTCCATCGAATCGAACTCGGGTTCGGGCTCAGCCGGGGAATCGGACTCGGCCGCATCCTCGACGGGCGCCGAATCGATCGGGCTGTCCTCGTCCGCCCACGATAGCGAAAGGCCCTGCGCCTCGGAGGCGTCCGGAGCCACGTTCGGCTGTGCTTCAGCGACCCCTGCCTCGATCCTCGCGCCGCAGGTATCGCAGAACTTGGCGTTATCTCGGATTTCGTTGCCGCAGTCCGGACAGTTGGTCACGTCATCACCGCTTCGGTTTCTTTTTTCCAATGACGGTCGTCGCTTGCAGGAACTCCTTCTTCGCAGATTCGCTCAGTTGCAGCCCGCTCCGAGCCACCGTCGCCTGCGCGTCCCGCATCGTTGTCACGACCTCGTTGAGGGTGGCGTTGGCACGGAGCGCGGTCGCCGCACCGGCGTCCGTCGCAAGGGTCCTCATGATCGTCTCGGCTTTCTGCAGTGCGGACGCTTCTTTCGTCTGAACCGCCCTCTGCATGAGCACGGTGGCTTCCGCCGAACTCAGCAGCGTGCGCGGGTACGGATTGGTTTCGGCGTTCCATAACCGCGGGTCGTCCGTGAACGTCACTTCGACGCTCTGCGCCACTTCGACCAGGGAGAACCTGAGCAGCGCGGCCTTCCCCGCGGGCCTCGCGGGGACGCCGATGCGGAACACGAGCGTCTGCTCCTCGCCCGCGATCAGGTCCCGCAGAGGGACCGTGAAAGCCTGGCCATCGAACTTCGGTCGGGGCAGTCGATTCAGGACGGGTTTGACGCTGTAGGCATCCGCGAGCTCCGACCCCG
>VBLS01000024.1 GCA_005878635.1 Methanobacteriota archaeon
AGCTGTGATCGAGCTATGAACAGTTCCAGCGCCCCCTCAGAGCCCAGCCGAAGGCCCGGGATCCTCGTCGTCGACGACGATGCGGGGATCCGCGAGAACATCGCGGACCTCCTCTCGACGGAGAACTACGAGGTCGTCGCCGCGGCCAACGCGGACGAGGCGATGCGCGTCCTCGATTCCCAGCCGATCGACTTGCTCCTCACCGATTTTCAGATGCCCGGCCGCAACGGGGTCGAGCTGATCGAGGCGGCGCGCCATGCGAACCACCAGGTCCCCGCGATCTTGATGACCGCCTATCTGTACGTGTTCGAGCAAATGGATGAGAGGCGGCGCGAGGGGATCACCCTGCTCCGGAAACCGTTCGATGCCGACGAGATCCTGCAGACCGTCGCGCAAAAACTGGCCGACGGTGGCGGGCGGAAGTCCTAACCCACGGTCGACCGTTATTTCGGGACCTTCTGCCAATCGTCGAGGAACCGCTTCAGCCCGACGTCGGTCAAGGCGTGCTGCGTCATCTTCTTCAGGACGTCGAAGGGGAGCGTGACGATGTCCGCCCCGAGCTTCGCGGCCTCGATCACATGGAGGGGATGCCGGATGCTTGCGACGAGGATCTCGCAATCCCAATCGTAGTTCCCGAAGATCTCCGCGATCTCTCGGATCACCTGCATCCCGTCCTGGCCCATGTCGTCAAGCCGGCCGATGAAGGGGCTCACGTACTTCGCCCCGGCCTTCGCGGCGAGGATCGCCTGGTTCGCGGAGAAGATGAGGGTCGTGTTGATCTTCACGCCCTCGGACGAGAGGGCCTTGATCGCCTTCAGCCCCTCCGTCGTCATCTGGATCTTCACGACGACGTTCTTGTGCAGCTTCGCGAGCTGCCGTCCCTGCTTGATCATCTCGTCCCCGGCGGTCGTCGTGACCTCTAACGAGATCGGCCCGTCCACGAGGGCCAGGATGTCCTGGATCACCTCGGACCACTTGCGACCCGTCTTCGCGACCAACGTCGGGTTCGTCGTCACGCCATCGAGGACGCCCCAGGAGGCCGCCTCGCGGATCTCGTCGATGTTCGCGGTGTCGAGGAAGATCTTGACCATGGACGCCGCCATCGGCCGAAGGCCGCGGCCCGATATGAGCATTTCCGCCTGCCGGGAGACGTCGACTCCTACGGGGCGTGGGAAGATAGATAACGCGGTCGCCCGTGCCGAGGCCTCGCGTGGCGTTGTCGACCCTCTGGCGTCATCGGGACTTCCTCCTCCTCTGGGGCGGACAATCCGTCTCCCGGATTGGAGACCAGTTCACGGGCCTCGCCGTCCCCTACATCGCCGCGTTCGTCCTCGGGGCGCACGAGGTCGAGATGGGGTTCCTCGGGGCGGCGGGGACGGTTCCCTTCCTGTTGTTCGGCCTCCTGGTCGGCGTCTGGGTCGATCGAAGGGCGAAGAGGTCCGTCCTCATCTTCGCGGACCTCGGCCGCGGCACGATGGTCGCCGCGATCGCGGTCCTCGGAATCATCGGCCTCCTCCACCTCGCCTATCTCTATGTGTTCGCGTTTCTCATCGGAATCCTCACGGTCTTCTTCGATGTCGCCTACCAGGCCTACCTTCCTGCCATCGTGGACCGTGGACAACTCGTCGATGCGAACAGCAAGCTCGAGACCTCGAACACGTTCGCGAGCACCTTCGGACCGGGTATCGCGGGGCCCGTGATCGACCTCTTCAGGGCGCCGTTCGCGATGCTCTTCGATGCGGCCTCGTTCGCGGTTTCGGCGGCATCCCTCGGCGCGATTCGACGCCGGGAAACGATTGCGGCGAGGCCCCCTGGCGAATCGATCCTCTCCCAGATCCGTGAGGGCCTCCACGTCGTCCTCCGGGAACGCCGGTTGCGCCACATCGCGGCCTGCACCGGTTGGTCGAACTTCTTCTCCAGTGCGGTATTCTCTGCGCTGTTCCTCTTGTTCCTGAAGGATCTCGGGTTCACCGCGACGACGCTGGGCCTCCTGTTCGGCCTCTCGTCCGTCGGCGGGATCCTCGGGGCGATCTTCTCCGGACGGATCGCGAAACGAATCGGCGTCGGTCCGGCCATCATCCTCGGCGCCGTCATCTTCGGCCTGCCGCCGCTCCCCATCCCGTTCGTGACCTCCTCGATTGCCTTGCCCGCGATCGCCATCTTGCTCGGCATCAGTTTCTTCGGAAATCTCCTGTACAACATTAACCAGGTGAGCTTCCGCCAAGCGATCGTCCCCGTCGCCATGCAGGGCCGGCTCAACGCGACGATGCGGACGATCGTGTGGGGCACGTTGCCCCTCGGGGCCCTCTTCGGCGGCTTCCTGGGAAGCCTGATCGGGCTGCGCCCGGCCATCCTTGTTTTGTTCCTGGCCGGAGGCATCTCCTTCCTCTTCGTGCTTTTCTCGCCCGTCCGCCAAATCGTAGAAATGCCGGAGTCCGCTCCGTAGAAACGCCGGTGGAGTCAGGATGCCCGAGGCGTCGAGCTTCACATCGGGACGAAGATTCGCACCGCGGCCACGGCGCCCAACCCAAGGAGGATCACTCCGATCGCTCGGCTGAAGAGGACGGTGCGGACGCCGAGTTTCTCCGCGAAGATCGCAACGGAAATCCCGCCCATCCAAAGGAGGCTCATGGAGCCCGAGATGAACAAGACGAGCATGAACAACCAGCAGCAGCCGATGCAGTAGAGCGAGTGACGGAATCCCATCCGCATCGCGCCGATGCGACCGCTCCGCCAGTGCTGCAGCACGAAGCCCATCGGCGACGTGCAGTGGGAGAGGCAGATCTCCTTGGTGCGCGTGACCTGCCAGACGCCCGCGGCCAGCAATGCGGCCGCCGAAAGGAGCAGGCCGGGGCCCGTCAGCATGGAGCCGACCAAGCCAAGGCCCATCAGGCCGAGCAAGGCGACGAAGCCGAAGGACCCCCAGACGACGAAGTAGGGGACGACGAAGGCGACGGTTCCCACGACGTCCGCGGGTTTGCTTGGCTGTCCGTTCTCGAGGCGCGTCAGGCCATGGTATGCGAGGGCCATCGGGAGGGCAGACGGCAGCATCATCGCGACCATCATCACGACGATGAGCGCGAAGAAGAGGGCGAGGTCCGTCGACCCGAACGCCGCGGGCGCCATCAGCGCGTTCGCGAAATCGGACGAGGTCCAGGTGACATACCACGCGAGGACGACCAAGGCCGCGACCCCGAGGCCGACTGGGATCGTGAGACGGCGCAACAGATTCGAGGGGGTGGCGAGATCGCTGGCCTCCATCGGAGACTCGGGTAGGAGTGGCGGAAATATGAATCCATCTCGACCTGCCCGCGAGTCGCCCAGAAAATACGATTATATACGGCGGTCCGAATCCTCGGCCGAGGACGGAGGCGCGCGATTTGGCCACGAAATGGAACATGGAGACGGAGTACATCCAGAGCTGCAACTGCGATTACGGTTGTCCCTGTAACTTCAACGGTTATCCGGACAAGGGGAACTGCGAGGCTTTCGTCGGCTACAAAATTCGCAACGGGAAGTTCGGGGACACGAAGCTGGACGGGGTCAAGTTCGCCGCGGCGTTCTGGTGGCCGAAGGCCATCCACGAAGGCAACGGCATGGCCCGAATCTACGTCGATTCTGCGGCAACGGACGCACAGGTCAAGGCCATCGAAGGGATCGCGGGCGGCCAGAACGGAGGGGGCGTCTTCGAGATTTTCGCCAGGACTTTCACGAAGGTCCTCCCGACGAAGCGGGCGAAGATCGATTGGAAGTACGGAGAGTACGTCGCCTCGTTCAAGGTCGACGGCGTGGGCGAGGTCCAGAGCGACTACATCGTGAACCCGGTGTCCGGAGAGAAGTTCATCGGCGAAATCTTGCTGCCCACCGGATTCAACTGGCGGCGCTCCGTCGTCTCGCGGATCAAGAAGCTGGCCCTCCACGACGCGGATTTCCAGATGGACCACAAGGACACGGCGGGCTTCACGACTGTCATCAAGTTCACGGAGAAAGGCCCCGTCTGAGTCCTCGAGAACCGCGGTCAGACGCGGGACAAGGGGCAGGGAACTTGGAACATCCGTGAACACATTTGAACCGTCCCCCTTGAAATGCCCTGGGACGTCATGCCGGGCCCACGCCCACCGAGGTTGACCACATGCGACACAAAATCACGGACGGCTTAGTCGGGTTCCTGCTGGGGATCGCGCTGATGCTGATGATCATCCAGCTCTGGGGACTCAGTTGGGTCCAGATTCTGGCCCCCAGTTGGAAACCCGGCATCTAGGCAGCCGTCCGAAAGGCTACTTCCGCCGATCGCCACGCTTCAACAGGTCGTGGACCGCGTCGACGATCTTCTCGGCGGTCAGCCCGTACTTCCGAAGGAGTTCCTCCGCTTCTCCGCTCTCCCCGAAGACATCCTGGACGCCGACCATCGCGACGGGGACGGGATGGTTCACGGCGATCGCCGCGGCGACGGCCGCCCCGATCCCGTGGACGACGGTGTGTTCTTCCGCGGTCACGATCCTTCCCGTCTCGCGCGCGGCGCGGTCGATCATCGGCAGGTCGAGCGGCTTGACCGTCGAGAGGTTAATCACCCGGGCCGAGACTCGCTCCCGCTCCAGCGCTTGCGCGGCCTCAAGGCAGCGCGCCACCATGAGCCCGCAACCGATTAGCGTGACGTCGGATCCGTCGCGCAGGGTGCGCGCCTTGCCGATCGCGAAGCCGTCCTGGTCCGACGTGACCGTCGGAACGTTGGTCCGGGAGAATCGGCAATAGATGGGGCCCTTCATTCCCGCGGCGGCCTCCGCCGCCCTCGCGGTTTCCGGCCCGTCCGCCGGCACGAGGACCGTCATCCGCGGGATGCCCCGCATCAGGCCGATGTCCTCGTTGATCTGGTGCGTCGCCCCGTCCGGCCCGACGGTCAGGCCCGCATGGGAGCAGAAGATCTTCACGTTCAGGTTCGTGTAGGCAACGTTCTGCCGAATGACGTTGTACGTGTGGGCCGAACCGAAGACGGAATAAGTCGTCGCGAAGGGGATCTTGCCGGCCGCCGCAAGCCCGGCGGCGACGGAGATCATGTTCGGCTCCGCGATGCCGAGCTGGAAGAAGCGATCGGGAAAGGCCTTCCCGAAATCGATGGACTTCAGCGATTCCGTCGTGTCGGCGCCGACGACGACCACGTTGGGGTTCCGCCGCCCGAGGTCCACCAGGGCTCGGCCGAAGTACGAACGCTGGCTCTCCATCTTCCAAGGTCCCGCGGTCACATCGATGCCTCCATTCCCTCGAGTTCCGCGAGGGCCAGCTTCAATTCGTCGTCGCTCGTCGCGGCGCCGTGGTACTTGATCTTGTTCTCCATGAAGGAGACGCCTTTGCCTTTGACGGTCCGCGCGATGATGACCGTCGGCCGGCCGCGGGTTCGGTGGGCCTCCTCGATCGCCGCGAGGATCTGGCGGAAGTCATGGCCGTCGATGTTCAGGACGTGCCAGTTGAACGCCTCCCACTTGTTCCGCAGCGGCTCGAGCGGCATGATGTCCTCCGTCCGGCCCTCCTGCTGGATCCCGTTCCGGTCGATGAAGGCGGTGAGGTTGTCGAGGCCATACTTCGAGGCGGCCATCGCGGCCTCCCACGTCTGGCCCACGTCCTGCTCGCCGTCGCCGAGCACGCAATACGTCCGCCAGGCCTTGTGATCCATCCTTGCCGCGAGGGCCAGGCCGACGGAGAAGGAGAGGCCCTGACCTTCCGCCCCCGCGGCGTTCTCCACGCCCGGCGTCGTCCCGAACTCCGGATGGCCCTGCAAGCGGCTGTTCAGCTTCCGGAACGTCATGAGCTCCTCGACCGGGAAGAAGCCGCGCTCCGCGAGGGCGGCGTACCACACCGGGCACGCGTGGCCCTTGCTCAGGACGAATCGATCGCGATCGGGCCACGTGGGATTCTTCGGGTCGACGCGGAGGACATGAAAATACAAGGCCGTCACGATGTCGCAAGCGCTCATCGAGCCCCCGGGATGGCCGCTCTGCACGTTGTGCGTCATGCGGACGATGTGCTTTCGAAGGGTCACGGCCTTCCGCTTCAGCGCCGCGATGAGTTCCTCCGTAACCTCGACCACGGACCGCCTCGCCCCCGCTCCCTTCCGGGACGGTCCCGACAGGACGCGCGGGGTTTAAGGACTTCGCTGGCGGCGCTTGCTTCTCAAAACTCGACGAGTGCTCATCAACAGGATGCCGGCGACGATGAGGGCGGCGACGAAGACTCCACCCCAGGCGAAAAGCACGGAGGCGAAAGTTCCGATGAAAGTAATCCACAGGAAGAGGATAAGGAATACAGGCTCCCACTGCCAGCGATTGAATCGCCACCGAGAGGCGTGCGCATGTCCGGCCTCGGAGGACACGGCCCCCCGAGGCGAACGAACGGATAATCATTGTCGATTTCAGGAACGATCTCCGCGCCGTATCGGCTCGCAACCCGCACAACGAGGCCGGCGCGAGACGTTTCATGACCGTCTAATAACGGCCAAATATCCGACCGGAAGATGCGGCCGCTGGCGACTCGGAGAATAGGGATGCACCGAACAACCCTTGCGGCGATCGTCGTGTGTATTGTCGGCGCCTCGGCCTTCGTCGCTTTGGCCGTGGGCCCGACGACCCTGATGAACCTGGCGAATCCGAATCGGCCCGGCGGAACCGAGGCCGGGACCGGGCCCAGGCCCAACTCCTTCGACGCTCCGACCTGGCATACGGGCGACACTTGGACGTACGATGCGAACGCCTCGGCCGGCGGCGTCCGGGCCGACGGCCCCTCGGCGACCGGGAGCGTGACCCGCACGGTCGTCTCCGCGGATGCGTCCCAGTACAACCTGAGCCTGAGCGGGACGTTGCACATCCGGTGGATGGTCGACCCCACGCCGATGGCGAGTGGGAGCGACGCCTACGCCGCCTCAATGGCCGCCGGCATGCTCCAAGAGGCTTCCCTGAGCGGATACACTTCGTTCCGCGCCTCCGACTTGGCAATCATCAAGGAGGTCCGGACGCTCGAAGTCCACGGCTCCGCGGCGACGACCGCGGGGACGTACAACGCCTCGTACGTCGCCACGATCATGACGGACTTCGATCCCGCCCTCGATGTGTGGTCGTTCCCCCTCCAGGCGAATGAGACATGGAATGTCACCGGCAACGCCACGGTCCACGGCTGGATCAAGTGGGATCTCAGCGGTCCGAACGCGACCTACGGCGCCGGGGTGAACTTCTCCTACACCGTCCCGGTCCGCCTCTTCCTGAACAGCGGCGCCACGGAGGACGTCTCGACTCCCGCGGGCACCTTCCCGGCGATCCCGGTCAGCATGGGCCGGCCGGAAATCCTGTCCGGTCGCCCGGGGATCGTGTCGGCTCCATCGGATCCGGCGATCGGCTTCGATCACGAGATGCCGGTGGAACCGCTGCATTCGGCCCAGACCTGGTACAGCGGCACGGTGAAGAACGTCGTGAAGTTCCACCTCTTCACCGCAGGCATGCGCCTCAACCTCGTCCTGAGCTCATACCACATCGCCTGAGTTCGGCGCGGCCGATCGCGTCGCCTTCCCCCGGTCCGCAAAGTAATCCTTATTCGTCGCGGTCCATTTCGCCGATCCGATGGCCATCAAGATCGCCCCCTCGATCCTCTCCGCACGATTCGACCGCCTCGGGGAGCAGGTCCAGGAGGCCGTGGGTGCGGGGGCCGACATGCTCCACATCGACATCATGGACGGACACTTTGTCCCGAACCTCACGATGGGACCCGCGATCGTGTCGGCCATCCGTCCGCTCACGAAGATCCCCTTCGACGCCCACCTCATGGTGACGCACCCGCAGGATTTCGTCAAGCCATTCGCCGACGCCGGGGTGGACGATCTCACCGTCCACGTCGAGAGCGACCATGAGATGAAGAAGACGCTGCGGGCCATCCGCGACGCCGGCGTCCGTCCGGGCGTCGTCCTCAATCCCGCGACTCCGTTGGAGCGCGCAATCCCGTATCTCGGGGAGGTCGACCTGTTGCTCGTGATGACCGTGCATCCCGGATTCGCGGGCCAGGCCTTCCGAGCCGATGTGGTCCCGAAGATCCAGGCCGCTCGAGAGCACATCGACCGCGAGCGGCTCTCCGTCGAGCTCCAGGTCGATGGCGGGATCAAGCTCGAAACGGCACCGGTCGTGGCGAGGGCCGGCGCGGACATCCTCGTCTCGGGATCCGGGATCTTCCCGGACCATGTCGCGGCGAATCTCAAGAAGCTCCGCGAGGTCGCGGAACGGGCCGCGCGGGATCGACCGTGAGCGGGACTCGCGGGAGGGCTTCGCCCGGGATGATCTGCGGCGCAAACCTTTAGGCCCTGCAGGCTTTCGAGACGATTGCATGGTCCGTCTCGGCCCGATCATCGGCATCGTCCTGCCCCTCGTCCTCCTAGCCGTGAACGTCGGGCTCGGATACGGAGGGATCCTCGTCACGGTCTTGCTCTTCGTCTGGCTCGGGACCGGGATCCTATTGCTGCCGACCCCGGACGAGGAAGTCTAGCCCTTCTCGTAAAGGGAGTCGCCGGAGACGGATAGCTCGACCCACTCGTCGATCGACCGGACGTCCTCCATGAGCACATTGACCATCTCGCCTTGCTCATCCTCGACGATGAACGAATCGAGCACGTCATCCGCTTCGTTCGTGTCCCGCACGATCCCGACGAACTCGCCGTCGGAATCGACGACGTTCAGGCCGGTGAAAATCTGGGCCACGGGGCCGGAGAGGGTGATGTTGTCGACGACCCCGCGGACGTAGCGCCGACCGAGGCGCATGCGACCGGCGGTCCCTTCGCCGAGCACGAGGACGTTCGGCTCTTCCCCGGATACGTAGCCGACCTCCACGCCGTCCGGGTCGGCGACGGTCATGCCGACGAGCGAACGACCCCGCCGCACCGCCAACGAGCACACGCCCCGAGGATCCCGCGAAGGCGATCCGAACGGGCGCTCGGAAGGCGAGGCGCGTACTGAAGCTTTTCGGACAATCGCGCGGACGCGGTCCGAGCCATATAGTTATCAGGCAGGATACCGAAGACGCGTGATTTATACCCGCTGACCCGACATTCGAAGGAGTCGTCTCCCTCCATGTCGGAGGGGCATCCCATCGGTGAGCCATGGCCCGCTGCCCTCTCTGCGAATCCGACGTCCCGGACGGCCGGACGGACTGCGATGCGTGTGGGCAGCCTTTTGATCAGCCGCCGACGGTTCAAGCGGGCGCCGGCGAGGTGAAGACGGCCGTCGCGGCGGCCAAGAAGGACATCGGCAGGGCCGGCCAGGATCCGGCCGATGTCGCCTTCCCCCAACGACTGTTGGACCGCGCCGAGCAGGAAGTGGCCGCGGGACACCTCGGACCGGCCCTCGATCTGGCCCGCGCGGCCCGACGGGCGACCGGAATCATCCGGCGGGAGGCGCGGGTGGCGGACGCCCTCGCCCGAGCGGACGCGGTCATCGCGGAGGCGACGACGGCCGGCATCGACACCGAGACGTTCCGGCGGAACGTCGAACAGGCAAGGGCCATTGCATCTCGCGGGGACCATGCGTCCGCGGAACGTCTCCTGAAACGGGTCTCCCTCCGGAGCCTCGACGAACGCCGGGAGAACGCCCTCCACACGAGTCTCGAAAAGGCCGAGGCCCGCATCCGGTACTCGAAGGAACGGGGCGGGACCGTCGGCGACGCCGAGGCCTTCCTCCAGGAGGCCCGCAAGGCCCTCGCGGTCCGCGAGTACGGGAAGATTCGGACGCTCACCTCGAAGGCGGTGGAGACCGCGGAATCGCAGCGGAGGCGGGCCCGGATGGAAGGGTTCCTCGACCGCGCCTCGTCCGAGGTGGACCTGGCCCGGAACGAGGGGATCGACATCGGGGAGGCCCGCAAGCTCCTCACCCAGGCCCGCGACGCCGTCCGCCGAGGCGTCTTCGGGGACATCCCCCTCCTCGCCCAG
Organism: Methanobacteriota archaeon; assembly: GCA_005878635.1. GTDB lineage: Archaea > Thermoplasmatota > Thermoplasmata > RBG-16-68-12 > RBG-16-68-12 > RBG-16-68-12. Next base: position 9,950 of record VBLS01000024.1, read on the forward strand.
CGGGCGCGGAACAGCCTGCGCGAGGGTCGGGTGGTCGCGGCCGCGGAGGCCGCCCTCCGGGAAGTCCGACGGGAGGCGAGTCGGGAGAAGCGGAAAGGGGCCGACGTGACTCGGGCCGAGGTCCTCTTGGACCAGGCCGAGGTCGCGATGGCGACGAAGGATTTCGGCAAGGTCAAGGGCCTCGCCACGGACGCCCACGATGCCGTCCGCGAGGCGACCCTCATCAAGACGGTCCGCGACGCGTTCGCCAGCCTCCAGATGGATCGGGACGACCTGAAGAACCTCGGCGCCGACATCGCCGGGTTCGAGCAGACGCTCGTTCAGTTGGGAGCTGCGATCGAGGGCCAGGATGTCGGCGCGGCTCGCCGCCTGGTCGCGGAGGCGCGGCACACCGCGGAGACATCGCGGGACGCCCACTTCCGGGCGGTCATGGAGAATTCGTTGCAAATCGTCCTGGCGAACGCCGCGAGGGGACTCGACCCCCAGGTCGCTCGCCAGCTCCTCCGAGAGGTCGACGACGCGATCCACAATGGCAAGCCGATCGACATGCAGGCGCTGATCGACCGGCGGATGGCGGACCAGGACACGGAGACGCAGGAACGATTGAACGTCCGGGTCCTCCAGGCGCGGGACGACATTGTCGCCTTGCGCCAATCGGGTCAAAACGACACGGTCGGTCTCGAAGGGAAGCTCGCCGATGCCGCGATGGCGGTGGAGGCCCGCCGGTTAGTGCAGGCCGACGCGCTCCTCGACAGCGTCGAGCACGACGTCTCCGCGACGAGGGAATCGCTCCGCAGCACCGCGGCGGAGATCCTCGGCCAGGCCCGCGGCGAAGTCGCTCGTGCGAAGGCCGATGGAATCGCGGTCGAGGCGGCGGAGCAGATGCTCACGGACGCCGAGACGTCCTATTCCGAGGCCCGGTACGGAGACACGATCTACGCCGGAAAGGCGTGCATCTCCGAGGTCGAGGAACTCGCGAGCGCGAGCCTCGAGGCCAAGCGACAATCCGATGCGGAGGTCACCCGGGTTCGGGTGGAGCGGTCGGACGGGATTCATCGACGGATGGAGGCCGTGCGCGCTCAGATCGCAGACCTGCTCACCCAGAACATCGATCTCGGCCGAGCGACCGACGCCCTCACCTCGGCCGAACAAGCCGTCGGACGCGGCTCCCTGGAAGAGGCGGAGCATCTCCTCGCTTCGGCGGAGGGTCTCGTCGAAGGCGTCCGGGTCACGTTGAACGGACAGGCGCGAGACGCCTTGCAGCGAACGCGGACGGCGATCGCGAACGCGCAGAGCGAAGGCATCGACATCGGTGAGTTCTCCTCGAAACTCTCGAAGGCGGAGGCGGACTTCCAGGCGGGTCGCCCCGGGTCCGTCCTCGATGCCGTCGGCCTCGTCAACCATACTCTCTCCGAGCGGCGACGGAACCGGCAGCTCGAGGAGCAACGAATCGCGCTCGAGAAGGCCCGCACGGCGGCGACGAGGTTCATCACGGTCAAGAAGCTCATCGAGAGCCTCCGAAAGGCGGACATCGACATCGCGGGAGCGGAGGAAAGCCTCCGCGCGGCGGAGCTGGCAATGGAGAAGCGCCAGTTCGACGACGTCGACGCGATCCTCGCGAACCTCGACTCGACGGCGAAGGAACTCCTCGGGGAGCTTGTCGCCGCCGCGAAGAATCTCATCACCCGCGCGGAGCGCCGGATCAAAGACGCCCGGGAGAAAGGCCTCCGGGTCGACGAGCCCGTCACGCTTCTAGACACCGCCGAGGGCCACTTCGAACGGGCAGAGTACGCGGACGCCGTCGAGCATGCCCGAGCCGCCGAACAGAAGGTCATCTACGCCCTCAAGGTCTTCTCCGAGCAAGCGAAGGAATCGCGACGGAAGGCGCAGGAGACCGCGCGCGCCCGGATCGCGGCGATCCGAAAGACGATCACGGACCTGTCACGAGCCGACATCTCGATCCTCGGGGCGGAGCAAGCCCTGTCGCAGGCGGACGCCGCGTTCGAGTCCGGCCGTTTCGAGGAGGTCCCCGCGGTGCTCGCGGAGACGGAGGAAATGGCCCTGGCGCTGACCCAGGGTCTCGAGTCGGCAGCGACCGACCTGGTGAAGTCGGTCGCGCGCGTGATGGAAGAGACGCGATCCTCGGGGACCGATCCCGGCCGCGCCGACATGGTCCTGCTCAACGCGCGCGAGGCGATCAAGGACCACCGGTACGTCGAAGCGATTGAGTACAAGAAGGTCATCGAAGACATCCTCCGGGACGCCCGGCGCCAGAAGGACTCGCGGCGGGTTCGTGACAGCCTGTCGGAGCTACGGGCGAAGCTGGAGGCCCACGGGAAACTCGGCGCGGACGTCCGGATGGCCTCGGAGCTTCTCGCTCGGGCCGAGGCACTCGTCAATGCCGGCGAGTTCTCCGATGTCGACGGATACGCGAAGCGGGTCTCCGACGAGATCGACATCGCCCGCAGGAACCACCTCACCTCCATCGTGCACACGTTCGACCCAATCATCGAGGACGGGCTTTCCATGGGAGTCCCGCGAGGGGAGCTCGAGGAATTCCGGACCCACGCGCAAGAAGCCGCGGACGCCGACGACCTGGAGGAAGTCTACCGCCTGAAGGGCGACCTGCAAGAACGGCTCCTCGAGGCGAAGCGCAAACAAATCGTGAAGCGCTCCATGGACGAGGTCCAGACGCTCGATGAGATCGTCACGCAGACGGAGCGCCTCGACATCCCGGTCGAATCGGCGCGGACCCGGCTCGACGATGCCCGCAAGGCGATCGTGGCCGGCGACGTGGACGGTTTCCAGCGAGGACTCGCCGACGCGCGCGCGGCCCTCGAGGAATCGCGGACGAAGCATTTCATCGACAAGTACGAATCGCGCGTCCACTCCGTGTCGACGATGATCGCCAACGCGAAGAAGCTCGGGGCCGAGCTCGGGGACGCCGAGAACTCCCTGAACAAAGCGGAGGCGGCGCTCCGGACCAGCGACATGGCGATGGCGGACATCCTGATCAAGCAGGCGGAAGTCTCCATCGGGATGCAGATCCAGAATTTCATCAAGAACCGGTATCCAAATCTCTCCCTGTTCCGGGCTCCAGGCGGGCGAATGGAATCAGTACGTCTTCGAGATCGAGAACCGCGGCAAGCTGCCCGCGAGGAACGTGCAGGTCGAGCTCCAGGGGGACGTGGAGACGAAGGGCGTGCTCCCGATCCCCGAGATCGGGGTTGGCGAGGTCGTGCCGGTGCGGATGGGCGTGAAGCCGAAGTCCGCGGGGGCCATCCCCATGTCGGTCGGCGTCTCGTACCAGCGCCTCTTCGATGAGAACCGGTACGAGGTGCAGGAGCGGAAGCAGATCAAGGTCGAACCCGAGGCCACCTACCTGGTGGAGGACGTCTTCCTCATCCATTCCGATGGCCGATTGATCGCGCACCACAGCCGCAAGTTCCGGGAGGAAATCGACGAGGACATCTTCTCCGGCATGCTCACGGTCGTCCAGGACTTCGTGAAGGACTCGTTCAAGGCGCGCACGAAGACCGGGATGAAGCGGCTCGACTTCGGCGACTCGAAGATCCTCATCGAGCGGTCGCCGCACACGTTCCTCGCCGCGGTCGTCGTCGGCCAGGAGCCCAAGCTGCTGCCACTCTACATGCTCCAAGTCCTGAAGGAAGTCGAGGACCGATACGGGAACGTCCTCGAGAAGTGGACCGGCTTGGTCCACCAGCTCGAGGGGATCGACGACGCGATCAAGAAGCTCGTCCTCGTCGCGAAGGACCCGTCCGCCGAAATGGGGCCTCTCGCGGAAAGCCCCATCACCCTAACGGCGAGGGTCATCGAGGCGCTGGGGACCAACGAGGCGCTCGAGGCCAACGAGCTCATGGCGAAGGCCCAGTCCACGTTGGAGACGGACATCCAGCTCGCGTGGCAATTCATCGAGAAGGCGAGGGGACAGGCGGTCCAGGTCCAAGGGCAGCTCAAGGACCGGATGGGGGACATCCTCAAGGCGGCCCGCGACACGGTCGCCGAGATGAAGGAGATCGGCGCGGACACGAGCCAAGCGGAACTGCTGCTGCGCGAATCGGAAGAGGCGTTCCACGAAGGCAAGTACGAACGCGTGCGGGAAATCCAGCTCGGCCTGCACGAATCCCTCGAACGCCAGAAGGGCGAGATCGCCGGCAAGAAGGTCGAAGTCGAGCTCGCCTCCCTGATCAACGACATCCAGATCGCGAAGAGCCAGGGCCTCGATCCGCGCGAGGCCGAATCGTACCTGACGAAGATCGAAGGGGCGATCCAGAAGAAGAACCACCGCCAGATCGAGGATTACCTGCGGCGGGCGAAGGAGTCCCTCGCGCGCCAGCGTCGGCGGACGGTCCTGGAGAAGTCCCGCGAAAACATCGCGCGCCTCCATGCGATGCTCGCCCAGGCGAAGGCGATCCACGCCGACTTCGGCGACATTGAAGAGCTCGTGGCCAAGGCCGACCAGGCGTTCCAGCAGGAAGACCTGCGATCCCTCGAGGCGCTCATCGAGCGGGCGGATGCGACGGCGAAGGCGCGCGTCGAACAGATCCTGAAGGATCGCAACCCGCGCCTCTTCCTGGAGACCTCGAACGCGGGACTCCAGGCGAACCACTGGACCCGGATCGACCTGCAGATCACGAACAAGGGGAACTGGCCGGCGGAGCGCGTCACCCCGATCGTCAGCGGCCCCGTCGACGTGGCGGGGCTGAAGGTCATCGATCGGCTCGAGCCGAACGAGAAGGCGTCGATCGAATTCGGCCTGCGGCCCAAGGAAGTCGGCACGATGGACCTCGACTTCGAAGTCCACTACGCGCGACCCCTGGACGCCGGGAAGCACCAGACGACGGACACCGCGGTCGTCCGCGTCGAGGTCGAAGGCGCCTACCCGATCGAGGACGCGTTCCTGTTCCATTCCACGGGCGCCCTCATCGTCCACGAGGGCCGCGGCTTCCTGCCGACGGAGGAATCGGCGAAGGCCGCGAACCTCGAGAGTCAGGTGAAGGCCTTCGTGAACAAGGCGTTCCCCGACGGAGGCAAGGCCATCCAGCGCACGAAGGTCGACGGCGGCCTCGCGGTCGCGACCCGGGGTCCGCACGCCTACGTCGCGGTCGTCGTGCAAGGGAAGGAGCCCGCGATCCTCCCTCTCTATGCGATTCAGACCCTCAAAGAGATCCACGATGCCTTCGGCGTGCGACTCGAATCGTGGACCGGCGATCCCGCGGAACTCCCCGGGATCCGGACCCTCCTGCGGAAGCTGGCCTTCGCCACGGACCGCGACGGCGTCTCCCTCGGACCCCTTGAGGATTCACCGGTGAGCAAGATCCCGGCCCTCATCGAACGGGGCCTCCTCGAGGGCGACGGCCAGGAGGACTTCCTCCAATGGGCGCGGACGACGATCGAGCAACATGGATACGACGGAGGACTGGCGGTGCTGAAGCGCATTACCGACGCGACCGTGGGGCCGACGGAGGAGATTTCCCATCAGATCCAGCAAGCGATCATGGCGTCGAAAGAGGCCGGGACGCTCCAGATCACGGACGACCAGGTCAACTCCTACGTCGA
>VBLS01000158.1 GCA_005878635.1 Methanobacteriota archaeon
GGCGCCGAACTTCACCCTCAAGACGACGCCGGATCAGCATGTCTCTCTCCGGGATTTTCTCGGCAGGCCCGTGGTACTTTGTTTCTATCCCGCGGATTGGAGCCCCGTGTGCAGCGACCAACTCGGACTCTACGCGCAGCTGATGTCCGAATTCAGGAAGTTCGACGCTGAACTCCTCGGAGTCTCCGTGGACGGAGTCTGGAGCCATCTGGCGTTTTCGAAGGATCGCAACCTGAACTTCCCGCTTCTCTCCGACTTCGATCCCAAAGGAGCGATCTCTAGGACCTACGGGGTCTTCACCGAGCGCAACGGCGAATCGGCGCGGGCGCTGTTCGTGATCGATCCGAAGGGGATCATCCGGTGGAGCTACCTCTCGCCGGACGGTGTCAATCCGGGCGCTGATGGAATCCTTTCCGCACTGGAGAAACTCAAACCACCCGGCTGACGCGAGTGATCATGGCGAAGCAGAATTACCAGCCGCCGAGACTGACTCTGCCCGTCGGAGAACGGGACCACAGGGAAGGGCCGTCCGCTGCTCGAATCGTGCTCGTCGAGTACGGGGACTACCAGTGTCCCTACTGTGGGGCGGCCTATCCCATCGTGAAGAAGGTCCAGAACGAACTCGGAACGAAGCTGCGGTTCGTCTTCAGAAACTTCCCCATCACGACCTCCCACCCGCAGGCGGAATGGGCAGCGGAAACGGCCGAGGCGGCCGCCGCCCAGGGGAAGTTCTGGGAGATGCACGATTTTCTGTACGAGAATCAAGCATCCCTGGCCGACCATGGATTCTTCGCGAACTATGCGAAGAAACTCGAGCTCGATGTGAAGAGGCTTGAGAAGGAGGTGGCTCAGCACGTCCATGCGAGTAGAGTTAAAGAAGACTTCATGAGCGGTGTCCGAAGCGGTGTCAACGGCACCCCGACGTTCTTCATTGGTGGCGCTCGATACGATGGCCATCCGGGATTTGGCCCTTTGATCGCCGCGCTCGAAAAGGCCGAGAAGGGCTGACGGCAGCCGCCCGGTAGCTAGATGTGTCAGTCGACGCCCGCTGGAAACACTTGCACATTGCAAAGCCCTAAATCCAGCCCCCACGTGGTCCATGACCATGCCGATGATTGACGTCTATGCGCCGGCAAACCTCTTTCCGGCAGGGACCGACGGTGTGCTTGGCAAGGAGCTTACGATGGCCGTTCTCCGCGCTGAGGGTGTAGCAAGCCCCGGCCCCTTCCACTTGAACAACACCGCCGCTTTCATCCACCGAATGGACGCGCATTCGGTTCACACCGCGGCAACCGACTCGGCCCGCACTGTGCGCGTCCAGGTCATCACGCCTCCCGCGGCGTTGACCCGCGAAGGCCAGAGGCGACTCGTCAAGGAGGTCACCGAGATTGTGACCAAGGTCTCCCGCGACCCGACACAAGCGGGTCGCACATGGGTGATCCTCACTGAGGCGGCAGAGGGTGGTTGGGGGCTCTCGGGCACGGCCTTCGGCCGCGAGGAGTTCGCGGCGCTCGCTGCCAAGGCGGCAGCGGCGCGAGCGAAATAGGCGAACGATCAGGCTCCAACATCGCCGGTGCCTGATGTCGGCCGGAATCATCGCCTTCATTCTCGCGCAAGAGAGGCTCGGGCTCGAACACATGCTCGGGGCCGTCGCGGTCTGCCGGGATCACGCCGCGAAGGGCCTCGAGGGGCGGGAACGGCACGGCCCAAATCGGTTTCTTTGAAACCGTGGTTAGAGTACGCGACTTTGTATAACTGAGGATCCGGCGCGAGCCCTCCGTTCCGGGAACCGAGCGTAAGTGCGGATCCGAGGCCCAGCCATAGAAACTTTCCACTGGCATATCTCTTGATGGACTAGCCAGGTTTGCCTGCCGATGTACCGACTCCCGCCGGGAGCATCCCCAGGTCCGTTCGCTACCACGCCAGCCGGTGAGTTCTGCCTCGTCACCGACGTCTCGGGCGGTATTGTTCGTCATCGACCTTCTCCATCCAGTCGACGACCTTGCCCTCGAGTTCCTCCTGGATGGCGATGTGCGTCATCGCGCTGTCGGGCGTGGCGCCGTGCCAATGCTTCTCTCCTGGCGGACACGAGACCACATCTCCGGGATGAATCTCTTCGACAGGACCTCCCTGGCTTTGCACGAAGCCGCGACCCTCCGTCACAATGAGCGTCTGACCCAAGGGATGGTTGTGCCAAGCCGTGCGGGCGCTCGGCTCGAAGGTGACCCTCGCACCTTGCGCGCGGCCCGGAGCACTGGCTTGGAACAGCGGCTCGACGCGGACCTTACCGGTGAACCACTCCCTCGATCCTTCGCTCGCCGATCGCGAACCGCTTCTCTTGATGTCCATGTCCGTCACCTACTGACCTCGCTCGAGTCAAGCTCCGAGGCTGGCGCAATCGATGACGAAACGATAGCGCACGTCGCCGCGCTGTAAGCTCGCGTAGGCATCGTTGACCTTCTGGATAGGGATGACCTCCACGTCCGCGACGATTTCGTGCTCGCCGCAGTAGTCGAGCATCTCCTGCGTCTCGGGAATCCCGCCGATATTGGAGCCCGCGAGGCGCCGGTTGCCAAAGAGGAGCATGCCCGGATCAAGCGAGGTTGAGCCGGGTGGCAATCCGAGGAGGACCAGGGTGCCAAAATTCCGCAAGAGAGCCAACTCTTGGTTGAGATCGTGCGGCGCACTCACCGAATCCAGGATGAGGTCGAACGTTTTGGCAAGCGCGTCGAGCGCACCGGGCTCCCTCGTGGCGACGAATCGCTTGGCGCCCAGGCGATCGGCGTCTTTCTCCTTACCGCGCGACGTACTGAGCACCGTGACTTCTGCCCCCATGGAAGCCGCAAACTTCACCACCATATGGCCCAAACCACCGAGGCCCACGACGCCGACCTTGTCGCCAGGCTTGCATCCGAATTGGCGCAGGGGCGAGTACGTGGTGATGCCGGCGCACATCAGCGGTGCGGCGCGTGCAGGGTCCAACCCCGTGGGGATTCGCAGCACGTACTGCTCGTCAACGACCACGCTCGCGGAGTAGCCTCCGAACGTCCGCGCCTCCTTGTCCTGCTCGAGGCTGTCAAACGTGAACGTGACACCCTGCTCGCAGAACATCTCGTGGCCCGCGCGGCATTCCGGGCACGCTCGACATGAATCGACGATGCAGCCCACGCCGACGAGGTCGCCCTCGCGGAAGCGAGATGCGCGGGCACCTTGGGATGCGACTCGGCCGACGATCTCGTGGCCGGGCACGACCGGAAACTGGGTGTTCCCCCAGTCGTCGTTCACCTTGTGCACGTCGCTGTGGCAAATGCCGCAGTAGAGAATCTCAATCTCGACGTCGTGCGGTCGCGGATCCCGTCGCTCGATCGTCATGGGCT
>VBLS01000159.1 GCA_005878635.1 Methanobacteriota archaeon
GGTCATGGCCAATCAGAACCCGTGATTGGGTAAGTCTCTTGTGCAGACCTCCGGAGGCGAAGACACGTCGTCTTCTCCCTGCCGAGCGGATATCATTTTGAAGCGCTCACGTTCTGACGATTCACCGAGAACGCGATAGGAGCCCCCCGCGTCCGCCAGGTTTTCGAAACTCCGAACACCTAAGACCATCGTGTGGAGAGACGGATTCCGCGTCCCCTCGCGAGGATAGGTTTATCGCTACGCTGGTCCATCCGCACGGCTGTTTCTCG
>VBLS01000160.1 GCA_005878635.1 Methanobacteriota archaeon
CGCGCCATCAAAAGCGCACTTCTGTTAATCTAAGGACAATGTTTAAATCGGGCTGGAGGGTCCCCGCATTACTATGCTGCGCGGGGCCGCCCCATCGAAGGCCACGGTGCCTCAAAAACCCGTAATCCAAGAGGCGCCCGTGAAGTTCCGGTCGGGGAAACACACCGCGATCGTGAAGGAAGTTTTCGACATTACGACGAAGTATCCGGAGACGTACCTGATCCGTTTCACCTTCGAGCACGAGTCGGTCTTCGACTTCGAGCCGGGTCAGTTCATTTCGATCTTCGCGGAGAAAGAAGGTAAGCGCATCTCCCGGCCGTATTCGATCGCCTCATGGCCGGAGAATAAGGCGTTCCTCGAACTGTGCATCAAGGTCGTGGAGGGCGGGTTCATGTCGAACTTCCTCCACCATGTGCCCGTCGGCACGAAGCTGCCGACGATCGGGCCCCTCGGACGCTTCGTGATGCAGGAGCCGATCCCCTTCGACACCGTGTTCGTCGCCACCGGGACCGGGGTCGCCCCGTTCATCGCGATGATGGGCCACATCTGGGACCGGGGCCTCGACCGAGGCCGCGAGTTCCACATGGTCTTCGGCGTCCGGTACGTCCAAGACCTCATCTACCGCGACCTGATCGAGAAGTGGGAGCGGGAGCACCGGAACTTCCACTTCTACCCGACGATCTCCCGACCCGAGACCTCGGATTGGAAGGGCCGGGTCGGATACGTGCAGAAGATCTTGGAGAACGAGATCAAGGACCACGGGCGGAAACAGGTGTTCATCTGCGGGCTCCACGACATGGTCGAGGACGTCAACAACCTCTGCAAGCGCCTCGGCTTCGCGTACGTCCGGTTCGAGAAATGGGACTGAACCCGCTCACGGCTTGAGGCGCAACCACACTTTCCCGACGATCCGATCGAGGGGGACCGCCCCGAAGGCGCGACTGTCGCGGCTCACCGCCGCGTTGTCCCCTTCCAAGGGAATCTGCGTCGAAGCCTCGGTCTCGGACACGCGCTTCACGAGGAAACGGTCCGAGAGTTCGGGGTCTCGCACCACGACGAGGTCGCCGCGACGCGGCCGTCGGACCCGATAGGCCCACCGGTTCACCAGGACGTAGTCCCCCGGCTCCAGGGTCGGTCGCATGCTCTCGTCCTCGATCCGGAATCGGCGAAGGGGGAACATCGCCGGGGCCCGCGGGCCGCTCCTACCGGAACTTCGGGTAGACGGTCTGGCGTTCCGTCGGATACGGCGCCTTGACGGTGATCGTCTCGAGGCCCTTCGTCTTCCAGTAGATCGAGGCGATGTCGTTGGTCGCCTTGAGGAGATCCTCGTTCGAGCCCGACTTGAGCGCCTTCCAGACGAGGTCGTGCAGGTCCGGGAACGTCTTCAGGTGATCCGGCTTGAAGTAGTCGCCCCACAGGATGCGGACCTCGGACTTCGCGATCTCCGCGTGCTGCTCCTTGACGAACACATAGCGGGCGAGCTTCGCGTTGTACTCCTGCCTCTGTTCCGGCGTCGCGTTCGGGCCGGGCTTCTCGAGCTGGTTGATCAGGTCGATCATCCGGACGACGGTGTGGGCGGCCATCTGCGCGTGGTGCGGATCGTAGATGCCGCAGGGGATGTCGCAATGCGCGTAGGCAACCGGGGCCGGCGAAAATCGGTCGAGCGCGCGGGCCAGCGAATACAGAAGTGACATGGTCGCCTCGTAGCGGAATCCGTTATTTAAACGTCGCGTGAGGCCGCTCCGAGTCCGGTGCCGAATCGACTTATGCCTCGTCCGCGCTTTTCGCGCCGTGCCGAGGTACCGCGACCTGCGAGTCCTCCGCTCCGAGTACGCCGCGAAGCGCGAGCCGATCGAGGCCCGCCTCGCCGAGTTCCGGCGCGTCGGATCGCTCCCGGACGAACGACTGTTCGAGGAGATGTGCTTCTGCATCCTCGCGATTCAGTCGAAGGCGCGGACCGCCGATGCGGCGGTCCGGGCGCTCGCGGACGACGGGCTCCTCTGGCCCGGTCGCCATCGTGAAATGGCCACGTTCCTCCAACCGCGGACTCGGTTCCACAACCACAAGGCCGCCTACATCGTCCGAGCAAGGGACCGGTTCTTCCCGTCCGAGGGCCCCATCCTCGGCAAGTGCCTCGACGGGTTCGCGGACCCGAAGGGCGCGCGGGCCTGGCTCGTCCGCGAGGTCGACGGCCTCGGATGGAAAGAGGCAAGTCATTTCCTCCGGAACATCGGCCGAGGGGACGGCCTCGCGATCCTCGACCGCCACATCTTGAGGAACCTGATGCGGCATGGCGTGATCGGTCGTATGCCACCCTCGCTGACCCCGAACCGATACGTTCGGATCGAGTCGCGCATGGAGCGATTCTCGGATGCTGTCGGGATTCCGATGGCCGCGCTCGACTTGCTCCTTTGGAGTCGGGAAACCGGCGAGATTTTCAAGTGATGAAGGGGAGGCCGTTTCGGGCCCTCCGATATCGCTCATGCGTTAACCTTGTTTAAGGTTGATAGGCTCGTCCCGGACCCTGAGGTCGGGTGGCCCGAATCTCTGATGTAGCCGGGAACGAATCACGAGCTGATGGGCGAGCCCGCCCCGATCGACGTTCGCGCACCTTTGCTCGCCTGGTACGACGCGAATCGTCGTGATCTCCCGTGGAGACGGACCCGAGATCCATATCGAATCCTCGTCGCCGAAGTCCTCCTTCAGCGGACGCGGGTGGCGAGCGGCGTCCCGTACTACGAACGATTCCTCGCTCGGTTCCCGACCGTCCGCGACCTCGCCGCGGCGCCGCTAGACGATGTGCTCGCGGCATGGGAGGGCCTCGGCTTCTACCGGCGGGCGAAGCACTTGCATGCGGCGGCCCAAGCCATCGTGAATCGGCATGGAGGGACAGTGCCCCGTTCCTACGAGGTGCTCGCGGCGCTCCCGGGTATCGGGCCGTACACCGCAGGCGCCATCGCGAGCATCGCTTTCGGCCTCCCAGTCCCCGCCGTCGATGGGAATGTGACGCGGGTGATCAGCCGCCTTTTCCGGATTCGCTCGGACGTCACCCGACCGCCGGCCCGACGGCGCCTCGCGGAACTCGCCGCGGACCTCGTCTCGGTCGACCGAGCCGGCGCGTTCAACCAGGCGATGATGGAACTCGGCGCGACGATCTGCACGCCGGTTTCTCCCGCCTGCGAACGATGCCCGGTGGAAGGACTCTGCCTCGCGCGGGCCGCGGGGGAGGAACGGGAAATCCCACTTTCCGGCAGGCGGGCCGCCGTCCGAACGGTCCGAGTCGCCTTTGCGTTGATCGAGGCGAAGGGCCGGGTCCTGCTGGTCCGACGCAAGCCGGGCGAACTGCTCGGAGGCCTGTGGTCCCTCCCGGGCGGGGAGATTCCTCCGGAGCGACCGGAGCGCGAGATTGTCCGTGAGCTCGTGAAGGAACAGACCGGGGTCGCGGTCAACATTCGCTCGCGCTGGGCCCCGATTGCTCGGACGTTCTCGCATCGCAAATGGTCCGGTTCGATCTATCGAGGAGCGCCCCAGAAGCCGCCTCGGAGCCATGGAGACATCCGCTGGATCCCGATCTCGGAGGCCCTCCGCCTCCCGCTCGTCCCCTTCCACCGCGACGCGATCCGGTCCTTGGGAGGACTCGAAGCGTTCGAAGGTCGATGAATTATCTATCCTATAGGATAAATATCGAGCGTTCCCAGCAACGCTTAAGGAGATAAGCGGGTTCGGCTCCGCACGCGCCGCTTCCTCGTCCTCGGGCACCGCGCTTCGACGGACCCCACCTTCCCCCTCGACGACTTGGCCGGGGGCGCAGGGCGCATGGACATCCTCCTGAGTGCCGCGAACGCGGCCCTCCTCCTAGCCCACGGCATCCGGAGGGACGCGGAGGTCGGGCTGCTCCTCCTCGGGCCTCCGGGGCCGCCCCGACTCGTCCGACTCGTCGGATTCCGGCTGCGATCGTACCAGCCGGACATCCGAGCGAATGCCGCCCTCATCCGTCGTGCCCTCGTCGAGCCTTCCCGGATCGAACGCGAATCGACCCCGGGCGTGTTCAGCTCCATCGTGACGTTCGGGGAAGCGCTCGATCGGCTCGGCCCGCCGTTCGTGTCCCTCCGCGAGGGCGGCAAGGATATCCGCACGGCGGACCTCCCGGCCGATGCGACCTTCGTGCTCTCCGACAACCAGGAATTCCCTCCTGAAGAAACGCGCCTCCTATCGGAACGCGGGGCGCTCGTCATCGGCCTCGGCCCCCTCTCCCTGCACACGGAACACGCCATCGCCATCGTCCACAACGAGCTCGACCGGAGGGGCGCATGAACCTCATCGAGTATGTTCGGTCCCGTCTCACCGAATTCGTCGGGATTCCTTCCACCCCTGAGTCGGACATGGGAAACATCCTAAGGGCCGCGACGGCCGCGATCGAGGAATTGGGCCTGCGGCCGACGGTCCATCGGGACTTGAACGCCGTCACCGCGTCGAGCGGGTCGGGCGGCGTCCTGCTCAACGGGCACCTCGACACCGTGCCGATCGCGTCCGGTTGGACGCGGGAACAGGGATCCTGGGACGGCGATTTCCTGTATGGACGAGGGACGGCGGACATGAAAGGCGGATGCGTGGCGGAGCTGGCGGCGGCCCGGTCGCTCTTGGACGCCGGCCTTCCTGTCTCCCTTGTATTCACGACGG